>CABVCF010000026.1 GCA_902496775.1 uncultured Collinsella sp. | reverse complement strand
CACACAGCACATCGTAGGAAGGATTAAACTTGAATTCATTAGCTGAGAGCTAAGGTTGCGGTAAACGGCCAATGCAGTTATCCAAACGCCGAGCAAACGCACTTTGCGCGACCGTCTGCCGGCAGCGCATCAACCCACCGTGACGGATTCCCCGGTAAAGGCACTGACCATCAACAGGACAAAGAACACCAGGTAGCTGACACTCAGCGGGTACGCAATGACCAGGAATACAACCCAGCCGACATTGGTTTTACCGCCGGCACGGCGTCGCTCGCGATTGCGGCAGAGCCAAATCGTCACGCCGATGGCAGTGATAAACAGTACGAGTGCCGCCGCAGCCAGCCCAGCAAGCGCAAACATCACGCCAATGCTCACAGCAATAACCGAAAGCAACAACAAGCCGCATCCACACCCACCGGGACTATAAACGGCAGACTGTCGGCGTCGTTCCATCGTCACTCCAACCTCAATATCTTTGAGCACTACAACGCAGCGGCCTGCTGGACAGGAACGATCTTATTCAGCTCCGGTTCGATCCGCCTTTTCTCGGCCTCAAGGTCAAACGCCACCTGAGCGCGCAGCCAATAACCATCCGTCAGGCCAAAATAACGGCAAAGACGGAGGTCGGTGTCGGCCGTCACGCGACGTTTTCCCAAGACAATCTGCCCGATACGCTGAGCCGGAATCCCAGTCTCTTTCGCAAGGCGATATTGAGAAATGCCCATGGGAACAAGAAACTCCTCTTTGAGAAGCTCACCAGGAGTCACCGGCGACAGCAAATCGGCCGAAGTCTCATCACTTGTGATAATCGACGATTTCGACATTCCAAGCCATCTCCTGTCTCCACTCAAAACAGACCCGATAGCGCTCGTTAACACGGATGCTATATTGACCGGCACGATCGCCCTTCAAAGCTTCCAGGCGGTTGCCCGGTGGAACGCGAAGATCATCAAGCGAAGCACAAACCTGCAGTTGGCGAATCTTCCTCAACGCAACACGCTCAAAGGGCACGAACCTCCTGACCCGCACACCCATGGCAAAGCGTTCGGTATCCTCATCTTTATACGATGCAATCATAGTATCGCCTTACGTTAGTAACGTCAAACGTTTCTATAGACTTACATCTCTATTATATCGTACGTTTGTTCGTGTTTTCTAGAACAAATAGTCCTTTGCGCCTTAGTCAAGCAAAAGCAATCGTTTGTAGACATCGAGGCCTTTGAGAAGGATTTCCTCGTCGAAGAGCATGCTATCGGTATGCAGAGCGCTTGTGGCATAGGCGGGACAGCCATCCGAATCACTCGGGTTGTCTTGGTCCTCTGGCATACCCGTGCCCAGCAGGAAAAACACGCCCGGCAGATGGCGTTGATAGAACGCGAAATCCTCGGCGATCAGCAGCGGTTCCTCCACAAGCTGCAGCCCGGGCAAGGCAGGCGCGACGCTGGCAAACAACTCGGGGTCGTTGTCGACCGGCGGATAGCCCTCGGCAAAGTCGAGATCATACGTGCAGCCCGTTGCGGCACAGGCATCGTCCAGCACGCGGCGCACGCCTTCGCGCGCCCGGTCGAACATGTCGTCCGTAAACACACGCAGGCTGCCGGCAACATGGGCCTCCCCCGCCACCGCATTGCAGACGGCGCCGGCCTGCAGCAGGCCGAACTTACCAATGCAGGGCTCGTCGGCACCCAGCTCATCCATCAGTTCGCGCTCGGCAACCAAGAACTTGGCAGCCGCCAGCGCCGCATCGTGCGACTCCTCGACCGGAACGCCATAGGTCTTAGCGATATGGATGCTCGTCCCGTGAATATGGATATGCGTCTCACTCGAACGCGCCAGCAACGGACCGGGGCAGCTCGCCAACGTGCCGGCGGGCAGATCGGGCCACACGTGGAAGCCGAAGATGCGATCCGCCCCGTAGCGCTCGAACACGCCGCTCTCGCATACCGTCTTGGCACCACCGGTCGTTTCCTCGGCCGGCTGGAACACAAAGAGAACGTTGCGCCTAATGGCGCCCGGTTGCTCGCGAATCGTACGGTCGACATACGTCGCGGCCGCAAGCGCCATGGCCATGTGTCCGTCATGTCCGCAAGCGTGCATCTTGCCGGGATGGGTCGAGGCAAAGGCCGCTCCCGTCGCCTCCGCGATGGGCAGCGCATCCATATCGGCGCGAATCGCCGTGGCACGCGCGGCACCAACGCCAGCGTCGAAGAAAGCGCAGACGCAGCTGGGACACGGATGGGTCACCTCGCATGCGAGCGGCGCCAACACGCCCTCGATATAGGCGATAGTCTGCGGAAGATCGAAATCGAGCTCCGGAATACGATGGAGATCGCGGCGATAGCGACGGAGTTCTTGGAGCTCGGTCATAGAGAATCCCTTCGTAAGGCACATCTGTTGCAACTTATTGTGATACAGGATTGTGGCGCACATGTTTCCAGCATATCCCTGCATTTTTTAAACGTTATATACGAATACTCTTGTTTGGTAAAGTGCAACGTGATAGGGTCTTTACCACTTGATAGAGGCGCGGGCACGAAGATCCGCGGGCGAGCCGGCAGGCTTTGACCCCGTGGGGAGGCGAAACCCGCCGAACTGGGTTTTTCGGGCACGAACAACCTGGTGGGCCTGTGGGAAACACCCACAGGACTGTCTGCAGCAATGCGGGAGCGCTATCCGGACATTGGGTCCACGCTATGCGGATTCGATGCGCAGATGGCGCCGTCTGGATAGCGAGGTTTACGGGACATGGCATTGACCCCCAACGAGGCATATGCGGCCAAGCAGCCGTTTGTGGACAAGGAGACGCTCGAGCATATCGTCGAGCAGTTCCCCACGCCGTTTCATCTATACGACGAGGCGGGCATCCGCCGCAACATGCAAGAAGTGCGAGACGCCTTTGCATGGAACCCGGGCTTTAAGGAATACTTTGCCGTCAAGGCCAACCCCAACCCGGCGCTCATCTCCATCCTCAACGAATACGGCTGCGGCTGCGATTGCTCGAGCTATACCGAGCTCATGATCGCCCGATCGCTGGGTATCACGGGACACGACATCATGTTCTCGTCCAACGACACGCCGGCTGCCGACTTTGAGCTCGCCGACAAGCTGGGTGCCATCGTCAACTTTGACGACATCAGCCACATTGAGTTCTTTGAGCGTGTTGCGGGGCCCATCCCCAAGACGGTCAGCTGCCGCTTTAATCCAGGCGGCCTGTTCCAGCTCTCCAACGGCATCATGGACAACCCGGGCGACTCCAAATATGGCATGACCACCGAGCAGCTCTTCGAGGCCTTCCGCATGCTCAAGGCCAAGGGCGCCGAGGACTTTGGCATCCACGCATTCCTTGCCAGCAACACTGTTACCCCAAGCTCGCGCGCATCCTCTTTGAGCTTGCCGTACGCCTGGAGCGCGAGACCGGCGCACACGTCGCCTTCATCAATCTGTCCGGCGGCGTCGGCATCCCCTACCTGCCCGAGCAGCAGGCCAACGACATTCGCGTCATCGGCGAGGGAGTACACGCGGCATACGACGAGATCCTGGTTCCTGCCGGCATGGGCGATGTGGCGATCTGCACCGAGATGGGTCGCTTTATGATGGGCCCCTACGGATGCCTGGTCACCAAGGCCATCCACGAGAAGCAGATCTACAAGGACTATATCGGCGTGGACGCAAGCGCCGTCGATCTGATTCGTCCTGCCATGTATGGCGCTTACCACCACATCACGGTGATGGGTCAGCCGGACGGTCCTGATAAAACCGCAGCCCCCGTCACAAACACGTACGACATCACGGGCAATCTGTGCGAGAACAATGACAAGTTCGCCATCGACCGCGAGCTGCCGCATATCGACATGGGTGATGTGCTCGTGATTCACGACACCGGCGCGCATGGCTACTCCATGGGCTACAACTACAACGGCCGCCTGCGCTCCGCCGAGGTCCTGCTGCGCCCCGATGGCTCGGCCGACCTCATCCGACGCGCCGAGCGCCCGGGCGATTACTTTGCCACGCTCGACGTGCTGCCGTGCGGCCGCGAGCTGCTGGCCAAATCGCGCGCCGAAAGCGCCCGCCGTCGCGCTCAGGACGAGCGCCTGGCCGTCGCCGCCCAATGGAACAAACGCATCCAGATCGCGGAAGCGAAGGAGAAGAACATGGATATCCGCAACCTCGAGGGCTCGATCGTCGCCCTCGTCACGCCGTTTAAAAAGGACGGCAGCGTCGACTTTGACGCGCTCGAGCGCCTTATCGATTTCCACTTGCAAAATGGCACCGACGCCATCCTCACCCTGGGCACCACCGGTGAGAGTGCCACGATGACCGATGACGAGGACAACTCCGTCGTCGCCGCCGTGGTCAAGCATGTTGCAGGACGCGTCCCCGTCATCGCCGGCTCGGGCTCCAACTCCACGCAGACCATGCTCACCAAGTCGCTCACCTATCAGGGCCTGGGCGCCGACGGTCTGCTGCTCATCACCCCCTACTACAACAAGTCCAATGAAGAGGGTATCTATCAGCACTTTAAGACCGTCGCCGATGCCGTGGACATCCCCTGCATCCTGTACAACATCCCCGGCCGCTGTGGCTGCGGCATCAGCGAGCGCAACGTAGAGCGCCTGGCCGCACATCCCAACATCATGGGTATTAAGGAAGCCTCTGGCAACGTCGCCTACGCGGCCAAGATCGCCCACCTGCTGTCCGACGACTTCCGCATGTACTCGGGCGAGGACGCGCTTACCGTGCCGCTCATGAGCCTGGGCGCCTCGGGCACCATCAGCGTGTGGGCCGACGTGCAGCCGCAGCTCGTGCATGACATGTGCCGCGCCTATTTGGACAGTGACGTGGCGCGTGCCCGCGATATCCAAATTGCCGGCCAGCCACTCATCAATGCCCTTTTTAGTGAGGTCAACCCCATCCCCGTCAAAGAGGCGCTCGCCCAGATGGGTATGATCGAGGCAAACTACCGCATGCCGCTGTGCCCCATGGCAGACGACACGCGCTCTGCACTTACCGATGCCCTGAAGGGAGCTGGTCTGCTTGATTAAGACCGTCATTATGGGAACGGGCCGCATGGGCTCGCTCATCCGCACCACCGCCGAAGGCATTGTCGACGCCGGCGGGCAGCCCGTTTTTGATATCGTCGCCCAGATCGGTTTTGATCTGTCCGAGCTCGAGAGCGCCCCGGCAGCAGACATCATCATCGACTTTTCGAACGTCGTGACCTTTGACGCCGTCGTCGCCTATGTCGAGCGCACGGGCGCGGCGTTGGTCTCGGGCACCACAGGCTACACCCCCGAGCAGATGGACCGCCTGCGTGAGCTGGGCCAGAACACCCGCGTTATGCACTCGGGCAATTACTCCATCGGTATCGCAGCCCTGCGCCATCTGGTAGCGCAGGCTACACGCGAGCTGCCCGGCTTTGACTGCGAAATCGTCGAGACGCACCACAACCAAAAGGTCGATGCCCCCAGCGGCACTGCCAAGCTACTGCTCGATGCCGTAGTCGAGGCCGAACCCGAGACAGGCTACCACCCCGTCTACGGACGCGAGGGCATGTGCGGCGCGCGCGACCCCAAGGAAATCGGTATGCACTCGCTGCGCGGCGGCACCGTCGCCGGCGTGCACGAGGTGAGCTTCTTTGGCCAAGACGAGGAGATCACGCTCACGCACCGTGCCACGAGCCGCCAGATCTTCGTCAACGGCGCCCTGGCCGCCGCCCAGAAGCTCGTCACCCGCGACTCCGGCTTCTACACCTTCGACCAAGTCATGTTTGCCTAACCAGGTATCAACCGTATCCACGCAAAGGAGAAACAGCATATGAGTAACGCAGCCGAGATGGATGCACAGGAGATTATCAACTACATCGCCACCGTGCCCAAAAAGACGCCTGTCAAGCTGTACGTGCGCGAGAAGCCCGGCATGAAGGTTGCCTGGGGCGACGCGCATGTCTACGGCGGCCGTCGCGGCAAGACCGTCTTTGGCGACTGGGATGAGCTCAGGGCAATCCTCGACGCCAACGCCGACTCTATCGACTACTACGACGTAGAGAACGACTGCCGCAACTCCGCCGTGCCCATGCTCGACCTTAAGGGCATCAACGCTCGCATCGAGCCGGGCGCGATCATCCGTGACCGCGTCGAGATCGGCGACCGTGCCGTCATCATGATGGGCGCCATCATCAACATCGGCTCCGTTATCGGCGAGGGTTCCATGATCGATATGGGCGCCGTGCTGGGCGGTCGCGCCACCGTGGGCAAGAACTGCCACATCGGCGCCGGCACCGTGTTGGCGGGCGTCGTGGAGCCCGCAAGCGCCACGCCCGTCATCATCGAGGACGATGTCATGATCGGCGCCAATGCTGTGGTCCTGGAGGGCGTGCACGTGGGCAAGGGTGCTGTAGTTGCCGCCGGCGCCGTGTGCGTCGAGGACGTCCCCGCCGGTGCCGTCGTGGCCGGTGTCCCCGCCCGCGTCATCAAGATGCGCGACGAGAAGACCAACAGCAAGACCGGCCTGGAAGAGGGCTTACGTCAACTTTAATAGTTACGCGGTTTTGACAAACCGCGTTTTCGCTGACGTATGCCCAACCTGCGGCGCAATGTCAGCAACCAAGCCGAAAACAAAAAAGGCCGAAGTCCCGAAGGGCTTCGGCCTTTGTTTTTCTGCAACGTCCAAGCACAGCTTATCGATTCTCAATACTTCCGATGTTCTTGAGCTCGATAGAGATGAGGCCGTTGGGCTCATTGACGAACTCAATGTACTCGGAATTCGAACCTATCTCTGCCGGGAAGCTGATCTCGATACCCGTGTCGGTACGAATCTTGTGATTGCGCACCGCCGCGCGTTCGACCTGCTTGCGCTCCACGGGCACACGCTCAGGCACCTTCTCCTCGGTCAGTGCCGCGCGCACGCTCTCCTTGATAACCGGCTCGTCCTCAAAGACCTCATCGACGATATCCCAAGGGGGCAGTTCCTCGTCATCCTCAACTTTCTCGGTAACAGCAGCCTTAACCTTGGCGAGTGCTACAGCCGTGTTGGCACCGTGCTCCTCGGCGACTTCCTCGACCACACGCGTCACGGTGTCGATGACCTCCTTGCCCGATACGCCCGTGTCGCACTGCAGCAGGCCATCGGGGATAAGCATACGGTCCTCGCCGGCAATCTTGCGTTTCTTGTCCACATAGCCGATCTCCATGGTGCTCGCGCGCACGATGGCATAGCTCGGCACCTTTTGCGAGGGGTTCGGCAGAATGGCGTAGTGGCGCGCGATGTCGTTGCGCACCTCCCCCTCCTCGCGGCCCACTTCGTGCATAAAAGCCTGCTTGGAGCCCAGCAGCATCACGGCAAACCAGCGGGCATCCTCATCGTCGTCAAAATCAGCCACGAGCACGTCGGTGGACTCAGCTTTCTCAGCCTTGGTGAGCTCGGAGGAGATAAACTCCGCAATCTGCTGCGACAGGTCCACGAACTCGCGCTCGCCAAAGAAATAGCTCTTGAGCTCGCCGCCGAATGCGGAGTTCTCGGCAAACGTGGCACGCTTGTTATCGGCCGAAGTGCGCGCGCGACGCAGATGTGTGGTCACGAAGTTGCGGACAGTACGGCTTTCGATATCCAACTCGCGCTGGCTCATGACGTTGACGGCAGAGTCAAAGTCCAGGATATGCAGAATCGCGTGATTGATTTTCATATACGGCATTCCGTTCTAGATCGATTTCGGCACGAATCAGTATAGCGGTCGAGCCCGCCCCAGGCGCTTCGAAGATTGGTGCATCGGGGACAGGTTGCTTGCACCAATGGTTAGCGCAGGAGCTCGGACTGCCAAGCCTCGAGCTGTTCTGCCAAACTCTTGCCGGCAGCGGGCATGTCGATCTGAGGTCGTTTGGGCAGCAGTGCGCATTTAAGGATTGCTACGATGGTCTGCGAGACAAAGCGTCGTGTATCCTCGTCAAAGCCTTGCGTAGCCTGGAGCATCACGGGCAGGCTCTCGCGCAGATTCCCAGCGATATCCGCAAACCGCTCAGCACCCGTAGCCTCAAACACGGAGAACAACGCATCTACAAAACGCTCGCGTTCGCTAGGCGACACTGCAAGCAACATCTCGCGAATGGAACCATCAACGTATCGAGCACCGGCAGACAGGCGCTCACAGTACACGAAGTCGTGACCATCAACCACCCAGCTAAAGGGATTGTGCTGCAGCAGGCTGAACTCGGTGCTCTCAACGATGGCATAGTCCTCCTGTGTCTCGAACATCATGCCAAAGATCGACGACCGAGGTAGCGTCTTGTCGATTCGACCGGAAAGATCGGCAAAGGCGTTGCCGTTCAGAAACTCCTCGACGAAGCCCGGACCATCATGGGAATACGCCCGTTCGATTCGCTCACGGGCGACATCGGAGCACATCGCCGCACCGTACACCGCAAGGTTTCCGCCCTTGGAATGACCTCCGCACAAAAGCGGCCCGTCAATCGCATCCGCCGCCTCGTCCACATAACGTGCCGCGGATTCCTGGGCCGGCACAGGACACCGGAACGCCATGTTAAAGTCTTCTTTCCAGCCCACGATCGTACTATCGGTCCCCCGGAAGGAAAGATAACTAAACCCTGCCGGAAACCGGAACGCCATGGCTGCAAACTGCTCTGTCGCCACCACATCGCTCACGACACGATAGCCGCAAACGTGCACGCCACGGTAGCGAGGACTTGCTGCCACGGCCTCCAGCAAGGCCCTGCTCCCCTCTGGGTCCCACAAGTCGTCAATCATGTCCCGGTAGCACTCGGCACGCAGCAGCTCGCGTACGTCTAGGCCCTGCCAGTTCGTCAGCTCCGCCATATCACCCGGCAAACGCAAATAGGACAACCACGCAAAGACCAGGCTGTCCACCGCGCAGAACGGCCGCTCCTCAAACGGATCAAACGCCGTCTGGGCATAGGTCAAAAAATTAGGCGAATCCGACATGGCCCTCCCATCAACTATGGTGTATTGGGATGGTGCATTGGGGTCAGGTTACTTTGCACCAAAAGGCGCCCGGGCCGTGTGGACCCGGACGCCTTCATTGTAGCTTTTCGCTCTAGCGAGCTTGATTTAGCAGGAGAAGTCGACGCTGTCGATGATGTCCTTGAGGGCCTTGGCGGAGACGGTGAGCTCATGCTGCTCGTCATCGTCCAGCGGCACGGGGACGCGGCAGACAACGCCGTCGCGGCCAACGACGGTCGGCATGGAGATGGCAAGATCGGACAGGCCATACTCGCCCACCATGAGCGAAGAGACGGGCAGAACGGTCTGCTCATCGCGCATAACGGCGGTGCAGATGCGCTTGACGGCCATGGCGACGCCATAGTAGGTGGCGTGCTTCTTCTCGATGATGGTGTAGGCGGAGTTCTTGACGTCCTCGGCGATGCGCTTCTCGGCAGCCTCATGCTCCAGGTGGCCGTGAAGCTCACAGAAGGTGTTCAGCGGAACGCCGGCAACCTGAGCGCTGGACCAAGCGACAAACTCGGAGTCGCCGTGCTCGCCCATGACATAGGCCTGGACATCGCGCGGGTCAACCTCGACGTGGGCACCAAGCATCTGCTGCAGGCGGCCGGTGTCGAGCACGGTGCCGGAACCGATGACGTGGCCCTCGGGCAGGCCGGACATCTTGATGGCGGCGTAGGTCAGAACATCGACCGGGTTGGAGACGATGAGCAGAATGCCGTCGAAGCCGGACTTCTTAATCTCGGGAATAATGGACTTAAAGATGCTGACGTTCTTGTTGACCAGGTCCAGGCGGGTCTCACCGGGCTTCTGGGCAGCGCCAGCGGTGACGACGATCATGGCGGCGTCGGCGACATCGGAATAATCGCCGGCGTAGATCTTCATCGGCTCGGCAAACGTCATGCCGTGCGCGATATCCAGGGCCTCACCCTCGGCGCGGTTCTTGTCCACGTCGATGAGGACCATCTCGGAGAACAGACCGCTCTGCATCAGTGCGAACGCCGAAGACGAACCGACGAAACCGCAGCCGACAATAGCGACCTTCTTCTCGTTAACCATTAGAAACTCCCATCTCTCTCCACAAACAAGCCGCCCGGGAACGACCCGAGCGGCTTGTCGTAATCCCAATACATCCAATCGGGACTTTGATTATGCTCCTATTCGCAGCCAAAAATCGACCGTTTGCCGAAATTGTTTGCAGTATTCGTAAAATAACTGCACGAAATCGGTTTCGAACTATTGACGAGCCAAAATAACTTTCTAATACAGGCCCGCCTCACGAATGGCCTCGACAGCCAAAGCGATCTGGTCGGGCGGTAAGACCAGCGCCATGCGCACGTGCCCCTCGCCCGAAGGACCAAAGCTCGCGCCCGGCGTCACCACAACGCCGGCCTTCTCCATGAGCTCCTCGCAAAACGCCATGGAATCGGTGCGACCACCGGGGAGCTTGGCCCACACAAACATAGAGCCATGCGCGTTGGGTCGCTCCCAGCCCAGGTCCTCAAGACCGTCGCACAGGGCATCGCGGCGCTCCTGGTACTTCAGACGCTGCGCCTCGACCTCATCGCGCGGGCCATTAAGGCACGCGATGGCGGCCTTCTGGATCGGGAAGAACATGCCAAAGTCGATCTGGCTGCGCAGCTTGGCAAAGGCAGAGACCACATCCTCGCGGCCGACCAAAAAGCCGATACGCGCACCGGTGACGTTAAACGACTTGGAGAGCGAGAAAAACTCAACGCCCACCTCGAGCGCGCCGGGATACTGCAAGAAGCTGCCGCCCGGCTCGCCGTCGAACACGATGTCCGAGTATGCGTTGTCGTGAACGATGAGCAGGTCGTGCTCGCGGGCGAAAGCGATGATCTCCTCGTAGATCTCGGGCGTGCCCACCGAGCCCACCGGGTTGGCGGGCAGCGACACAATCATGTACTTGGCACGATCGGCCACCTCGGGATCGATGCCCGCCACATAGGGCAGGTAATTGTGCTCGGCAACCAGCGGATAGTACTCGAGCTTGGCATCGGCGATCTTGGCACCCGCCTCAAAGACCGGATAGCACGGATCGGGAACCAAAATGGTGTCACCCGGATCGAGCAGGGCCAGGCCCAAATGGCCCACGCCCTCCTGCGTGCCATTGCACGACTGCACCATGGACGGCGTAATGCCCGAAACACCAAAGCGACGCTCATAGTAATCGCACACGGCCTGCTTGAGCTCGGGCAGGTCGCGCAGGGCATACTTCCACATCTCGGGATCTTGGGCTGCCTGCGTGAGCGCCTCGACCACGTGGTCGTACGGCTTAAAGTCGGGCGTGCCCACGCTCATGTTGTAAATGGTCTTGCCCTGAGCCTTCAGCGCGAGCAGTTTGTTGTTGAGCGAGGCGAAGACCTCCGCGCCAAAGCGGTCGAGACGCTGCGATGCCTGCATGGTGCCACCTTTCGATATGAAAAACGCGGCGCTCCGACAAGAGCGCCGCGCGATACGGGCCATCAGATTGCAAAAGTGTAACGCTTGCAACCCCCGTATTGGTTCAATTTAGCCAACCTTAGTCAATCGGATTGAGCGCGTCGATCTGCGCAAGCCACAAACGTGAGCTGGCGTCACTCGGCATACGCCAATCGCCGCGCGGGCTGAGCGTCACCGAGCCCACCTTGGGACCATCGGGCAGGCAGCTGCGCTTAAACTGCTGGGCAAAGAAGCGACGGTAGAACGTACGTAGCCACGTGTGGACGGTCTTGGCGTCGTAGACGCCCTCGAAGCTCTTGAGCGCCATGCGGTAGATCTTGCCCGGCTCAAAGCCAAAACGCAGCAGGTAGTAGAGGAAGTAGTCGTGCAACTCGTACGGGCCCACCAAATCCTCAGTCTTCTGCGCAATCTCGCCGTCGCCCGTGGGCGGCAGAAGCTCAGGAGATACCGGCGTATCGAGGATATCGAGCAAGACCTCGGCAATGCGCCCGCCAAAGACATCGGCCGCATAGCGCACCAGATGGCGCACAAGCGTCTTGGGCACGCTCGCGTTGACGGCGTACATGCTCATGTGGTCGCCGTTATAGGTAGCCCAGCCGAGCGCCAGCTCCGACAGGTCGCCCGTGCCGATGACAAAACCGCCAGCCTGGTTGGCCAGATCCATCAGAATCTGCGTACGCTCGCGGGCCTGGCTGTTCTCGTAGGTCACGTCCTGCACGGTCGGATCGTGCTCAATGTCCTTGAAGTGCTGCTCCACAGCCGCGTGGATCGAAACCTCGCGGAAGCTCACACCCAAGTCGCGGGCAAGCGACTCGGCATTGGACTTGGTGCGGTGCGTGGTGCCAAAGCCGGGCATGGACACGGCTGTGATACCGGTGCGCGGCAGCCCCAGTGCATCGAAGACACGCACGGTCACAAGCAGTGCCAGCGTAGAGTCCAGGCCACCCGAAAGACCGATCACCGCAGCCTTGGTACCCGTATGGGCAAGGCGGGTCTTGAGACCGGCGGTCTGCAGGTCGAGGATGGTCTCGCAACGCTCGGCCAGGTCACCATGGTCGGCCGGTACAAAGGGCGCGCGGGGGAAGACACGGTCGATGTCGAGTGCATCGCGCAGGACAGGTTCGTCCGTCAGCACGCCCTCAAACGAAAATTCAACGGTCGTGGCCTCCGGCGCATCGTCCGCGCGCGTCCACGTCGTCGAGCGGCGGCGCTCGGCAACCAGACGGTCAAGATCGACATCGGCCACCGCCATATCGCAGGTAAGAAGCTTCGTGGCGGCGAGCTTAGATCCGTTTTCGTAGACGAGGTTCTCGCCCGCAAAGACCATGTCGGTCGTGGACTCGCCCTCGCTCGCATCTGCATAGGCATAGGCACAGTACAAGCGCGCGCTTTGGTTAGAGATAAGGCTGCGTCGGTAATCTGCCTTGCCGATAATCTCGTCCGAGGCCGACAGGTTGAGGATCACCGTCGCACCGGCAAGCGCCATCTCGGTCGAAGGGGGCGCCGGCACCCACAGGTCCTCGCAGACCTCAACGCCCAGCACCATATCCTCGGCACCCTCGTCACAGCAGCGGTAGACAAGCTCCGAACCCAGCGGAACCGGACCCTGACCGGCAAACTCGACCCACACGGGATCTGCGGGCGCCGGAGCAAACCAGCGGCGCTCGTAGAACTCGCCATAGTTGGGCAGATACTTCTTGGCCGTGAGGCCCAAAAGCTCGCCCGCGCAGCACGCGGCGGCGCAGTTGTAGATATTCTCGGCAACTGCAACGGGAAGACCGATGGTAAAGACAATCGGCAGCTCACGAGTCTCATCGAGGATATGCACCAAAGCAGCCTCGCAGGCATGCAGCAACGTGCGGTTATGGAACAGATCGGCCGCGGTATAGCCGCACAAGTTGAGCTCGGGCAGCACCAGCGCGCGAACGCCGCGCTCGGCAGCCTCGCGAACAGCCGCCAGCGCAACCTCGGCATTGCCCTCGACATCGGCCACGCGAATCCGCGGCGAAGCCGCCGCCACACGCAAAAAGCCATCAGACTGAGAAAGGTGAAGATTCATAAGAGTGCTCCCGTGCGTAGACGCCATTCAACACAATTAGCAAGCCCTATTGTAGTTCAACCGCCGGGCGCAACCGCACCCCACCAACTTGGTGAGCTATTGATGAGTTGATGGTATCTGTTAAATGTCACGTACGATTCATATCTGGTGGGTACCCTGATGGCTACACGAAACGAAGTAGATTTACACCGGGAGGACCCCGTATGACAACCAAGTACACCGACGCGCCGCGCACACGTGTCATGACGCCGGCATCGCTCAACAACGGCGTTCACGAAAACCATTCCATCGGACAGACCATGGCCATCGCGCCCAAAAAGGGCCTGTTCGACGACATTTCCATTCCCCAGATCATCGCCGGCGCCGCAGCTGCCGCCACGAGCGTCGCGCTTGCTTCCAAGATCGGTATCGCCGGATCGGTGATCGGCGCCGCCGTGAGCTCGGTTATCACCGTTGTGTCCTCGCAGGTCTACCGCCACTTTATCTCTGCCAGCGCCGAAGCCCTCAAGGGCACGCACGCCGCCGTCGACTGCCCTGCCGGCGCCTACGAGCCCGTTGAGTTTAATGCCGAGGAGCACCTGGGCGGCGCCGCGACTACACAGGAGATGCGCCAGATTGCGGGGCGCGCGACCACGGCGCGCGTCGCTCCCGACAGTCTGCGCGCCAAGGCGGCGGCGGAGCGCAGCCAGACGCAAAAGAAGGTCATCGTCTTCTCGATCGCCATCGCCATCGTCGCGGTCATCGCCTGCACCGGCGCCATCCTTATCACCACCGCCGGTGAGGGTCTGGGCGAGCGTCCCGAGCCAATCCTTTCGTCCCGTACGACCGAGCACGACGCGGATAGCTCCGGCCAATCGCAAAGCCAGCAGGACGACCCGCAGGGCACCTCCGCATCCACCGACTCGTCCTCGAACACCCCCGATCAATCGCAGGGCGCCGATTCCTCTACGAACAGCAGCGACACGCAATCCGGCACGACCGACTCAAGCCAAACGACCGACGGCTCTCAACCGAGCACGGGCGACCAGACGAGCGGCAATACATCGGGCACGAGCTCCACCGACAACAGCAACACCAACAGCTCGAACAGCTCGAGCGGAACCGCGTCCGGCACGGCATCTGACAGCTCGAGCCAAGGCACGGCATCGGGCAACTAAGCACGTTTGTCTCTCATAGATAACCGACCTGTATAACGGGCGCGAACCGGCAACGGTCGCGCCCGTTTGCCTTGGGCGCCGAGGTGGCACGCCCCGCGCGATGGTAAGATGCTTTGGTGTGTAAAGAGGAGATTTGCCATGAGCAAGACAATAGTTAGGCCCACGCTATCGCTGGGCAACCACATCTATCTGTATCGCCTGCTGCGCGATGCGATTGGATGCGGCAAGCAAACGTTTATGACGCAGGTCGAGGAGGCACTCGCCGCTGGTGACATGGCCGCTTATGACCTGGGCTTCGAGTCCACGCGCGAGCTGCTCGAGGAGCTCGACGACTGCATCAAGCTGACCGTCTTTAAGGGCGGTCGCCTGTATGCCACCGTCATCGCCAACGACGCCTGGGATGCAGCCCTTGCCAAGGGCGAGGACAAGCCCAAGGCTGCCAAGGGCGCTAAGCAGTCCTACAAAAAGAAAAAGCGCGGCGAGAAGGACCTCAAGGCCGTGCGCCCCAAGCACGTTAAGCGCGCCGAGCCCGAGCCCGTGGCCAAAGTCGCTCCGGAGCCCGAGCCCGAGCCCGAGATCGAAGTCGCTATTGAGGTAACGGCAGAAGCCGAAACCGAAATCGCCGCCACGACCGATCCCAAAGTCATATTCGAGCAGGAAGCCACTGCGGAGCTCAACGAGGCTCCCAAGTCGACAACCGAAGAAGCCGCTGACCAACCCGAGACGCCTGCATTCCAAAACAGCGATGTCTTTGGCGACGAGACCGAGGACGATCAGCCCGACGAGCCCGCCGATCAAGACGCTACCGAGTCGACACCGGAGCCCGAGACGCCGCAGCCCGCCATCTCGCTCACGGTCGTCTATGACCCCGAGAACGCCAACGCCGGCATCACCACCATGGCATCCACGCCCATCGAGGCAAAGCCGAGCGTCGAGAACGAGAACGCGACGCAGGTTGAGGTTGAAACCGCAGCTGTAGACGCGCCCGTCACCGAGGAGCCCGCAGATTCCACGATCAAGCCGGAAGCGACGCTGGAGCCCGCACCCGTCATCGAATCCGTGCCCGCCGCTGCTTGCGACCGAATTCCCGCACCGGCACCGGCTTCGGTACCCGCAGCGGCCCCAACCCCCGCACCTGCAGCGCCCGCCATCCCCGAGGACTTCCCCGTCGATTTCGCAACCGAAGTCTTCTGCCCCGGCCCGCTTCTGCACCAGTTGTCGACCTATCTCCCCTACGGCGCCGACACGCTCGGCATCGTCGGCGAGTACTACTGGATCGCCCGCGAGCGCGGTACCATCGAGGCCGCGCGAAACCGCGCAAGCTTCCCCCTGCGCTACACGCAGGCCGGCGAGCGCCGCGAGGTTGCCGTGCGCATCCGCCGCAACACCACCGGCGGTCTCGGATCCACCTGGGCCATCGATAAAGTCGAAGAACCCGAGCAGTAACGACAAACGGCTCAAATCCAAATCAGGATTTGAGCCGTTTTTATTTGTTGATGTTGCGTAACCAACAGCGAGCGGGCCGCAAGTGCCCCAGGTTGCCGTGAAAGAGGAGCGACGCGTACTTCGGTACGCGAGCGACGGCTTGAACGGCAAGATGGGGTGCTTGCGGCCCGCGCAGCGTCGAGCAGTTACGCGGTTTGGAAAACCGCGTAACGATCTAGTCGCGCGTCAGCTTACGGTGAATACGATGCGGCTGGGCTGCGTCCTCGCCCAGGCGCTCGATGCGGTTGGCCTGATAGGCCTCGAAGTTGCCCTCAAACCAATACCAGTTGCCCGGATTCTCGTCGGTGCCCTCCCACGCTAGAATGTGCGTGGCGACGCGGTCCAGGAACATACGGTCGTGGCTAATGACCACCGAGCAGCCCGGGAACTCGAGCAGCGCCGCTTCGAGCGAGGACAGCGTCTCGACGTCGAGGTCATTCGTGGGCTCGTCGAGAAGCAGCAGGTTGCCGCCCTGCTTGAGCGTAAGCGCCAAGTTCAGACGGTTGCGCTCGCCACCGGAGAGTACGCCGGCGCGCTTCTGCTGGTCCTGGCCTTTAAAGCCAAAGCTCGCCACATAAGCACGGCTCGGAACCTCGGTCTCACCGACCATCATGTGGTCCAGGCCATCCGAGACGACCTCCCACAGGTTCTTATCGGGGTCGATGCCGGAACGGTTCTGATCGACATAGGAGATCTTGACGGTCTCGCCCACCTCGAGCTCGCCCGAAGTCAGCGGCTCCAGGCCCACGATGGTCTTGAACAGCGTGGTTTTGCCCACACCGTTGGGGCCGATGACACCCACGATACCGTTGCGCGGCAGGGTGAACGATAGGTCGTCGATGAGCACACGGCCATCGAACTCCTTGTGCAGGTGATGAGCCTCGAGCACCTTGTTGCCCAGACGCGGGCCCACGGGGATGCGGATGTCGGTCCAGTCGAGCTTCTGGCTTGCGCGGGCCTCGGCCTCCATCTCCTCGTAACGAGCCAGACGGGCTTTGTTCTTGGCCTGGCGAGCCTTGGGCGAGCTGCGTACCCACTCGAGCTCGGCCTCCATGCGCTTGGCGAGCTTGGCGTCGCGGTTGCCCTGCGCCTCGATACGGGCGGCCTTGGTCTCCAGATACGTGGAGTAGTTGCCCTTGTAGGGATAAAGGTGACCGCGGTCGACCTCGCAGATCCACTCGGCAACGTTATCCAGGAAGTAGCGATCGTGCGTGACGGCAAGCACCGCGCCCTGGTAGTTGTGCAGGAAGTGCTCGAGCCACAGGATCGACTCGGCGTCCAGGTGGTTCGTGGGCTCGTCGAGCAGCAGCAGGTCGGGAGCTTCGAGCAGCAGCTTGCACAGGGCCACGCGACGGCGCTCGCCGCCGGAAAGTACGTTGACCGGCATGTCGGAATCGGGCAGCTGCAGGGCGTCCATGGCCTGGCCGAGCTTGGAATCGATATCCCAGCCGTCAGCGGCGTCGATCTCGTCCTGGAGCTTGCCCATCTCGGCCATGAGGGCGTCCATGTCGCAATCCGGGTCGCACATCTCCTCGCCGATCTTATTGAAGCGATCGACCTTGGCGATCATATCGCCAAACGCCATGCGCACGTTCTCGATGACGGTCTTGTCGTCGTCGAGCGGCGGCTCCTGCTGCAGGATGCCCACAGTGTAGCCGGGGGTGAGCCTGGCATCGCCGTTGGAGACCTCCTCGATGCCGGCCATAATCTTGAGCAGGGTCGACTTACCCATGCCGTTGGGACCCACGACGCCGATCTTGGCACCGGGGTAGAAGCTCAGGGTCACGTCGTCAAGGATTACCTTGTCGCCATGGGCCTTGCGAGCCTGATACATCTGGTAGATAAACTCCGCCATATGTCTGTTCTATCCTTTCTACCTGCTGTTTCCCTATTCTTGATTCGCTTTAGTGGAAACGAAATGAGGGAGCCAGCTCTGAAACGTAACGAAAAAGGGGCATGGTTGCCCACACCCCCTAATACTACCTGGGAAAAGTCCCCCGGAACATACTATGAACTGCGTACGCTAGTTTTCCGCAACCTTAACGAGCGGCTCGCTGCGATTTGCGCCACAACAGATACGAGTAGACGTAGACGGCTCCAACCGAACCAAACGCCAGAACCGCAATCACCGCGGCGACGACTTCACTCGAAAGCACGCTGCCTGCCACGCCCATCACAATCAGGCCAATACCCAGCACCATAAAGCAGGCGCCGCCAAAACGCTGAGTACGGCGCCAGTTCTCGGGATCGGCAAGCGCCCAAGGTGTCTTGATACCGAGCGTATAGTTCTGCTTCACACGCGGCAAGTAGTTGCCTACGCCGATGAATAGCAAACCGACAACACCGGAAATCAGCACGTTAACCGAACCGACCGCCGGCACCACGCCCCAGACCGTAAGCTCTCCCAGCCAGCTTATGGCGCACATGAACAAGGTGAAGGCGATTACGAAGCCCTGGTAGAACTTGCCCGAGGTTCGATATGCCTCACCTTTGGGGTCGATGCGCGGCACCACGCAGAACATTGCGAGAAGCGCCAGAGGCAGCACACCGAGCGCAGAGGCCATCCAGCTAGGACCCCAACCGTCGACGGCGCCGTTCGCGCCCCAGTGCGTGGGAATCTGCGCAGGCAAGCTCGGCATCACCATGAGGTGCGCTACGACATTGGCGACGCACAGAGCGACCAGCGCAATCCACACGCGCGACGATACCCCCGTGGGGTGAATGCCCTTGTTTTCGTTATTCATCCTTATCACCTTCCGTGTTTGTAAAGCCCATAAACCAGCCAATTAAATCCTGCATGACGGTGGTGTTTAAGCTGTATACGATGTTTTGGCCATGGCGCTCGTCGGTCACCAACCCGGCGTTTTTGAGCGTCGCCAAGTGATGGCTCAGCGACGGCTTACTGATATCGAAATGCTCGGCAAGCTCCCCCGCCGTGCAATTGCCCTCGCGCAGCAACTCCAAAATGCGCCGTCGCGTTGGATCGGCAAGCGCCTTAAAACCCTCTCCCGGCATAAGACCTCCTCTCATCATCTCTCATGACGTGCACACTATACTCAATATTTAGATGTTTGTCTAATTATCTAATACAGCAGCATCAGTAGAACATTCGTTCGTATTTAGCTACAATGGGAGTTGAAGCAGATGGGCCAGCTCCCTCTATCCGAGAAGGAGATGGACTATGAGTATTGACGATGTCCTGACGTTGTTATTGCTTGTAATCGCGGCTGTGGAGCTCGGCATCCACATTGGAGGTCGAATGAAATAGCCGCCCCCGCGTAATGCGAAGACGGCCACTTCTCACGCCATAAACGTGTTTTGGAGTTGGCCAACCCGCTGCAACGGGTGCCATCTGCTTCAATCTTATGCGAACCCCGATCCCATTTCAACAAGCCCAAGGGCTCAAATGGAATCGCGATAACACCTATAATGGCAATAGCTAATACACGATTCGCTTCCCCATCGGAGGATGTCTATGACCGAAACCGCTGCCGCTCTCGTCGAGACACGCGACACCAAGCTCGAGATCATCATGGGCCGCGAGGCACTCGATAAGCTCGCCGATGCTACGGTGCTGGTGCTCGGCTGCGGAGGCGTGGGCTCCAACTGCTGCGAGGCACTCGCCCGCGGCGGCATCGGACATTTCGTCATTCTGGATAAGGACGTCATCGCGCCCAGCAATATCAACCGTCAGGCCATCGCCTTTCACAGCACCATCGGAAAGCGCAAGGTTGATGTGATGGAAGCCATGATCCACGACATCAATCCCGCCGCTGCCGTCATCAAGCGAACTGAATACTTGCTGAGCGACAACATCGATGATTTCTTCGCGAGCGTTTTGGAGCAGACGGACGGCAAGCTCGACTACGTCGTCGACGCCATCGACACCATCTCGGCCAAGCTCACCATTGCCAAATATGCTCAGGACCACGACATTCGTTTGGTTAGCTCCATGGGCGGGGCCAACAAGCTCCATCCCGAGTGCCTCCGCTTTGCCGACATTTTCGATACGGTACGTGACCCCATGAGCCGCATTATGCGCAAAGAATGTAAGAAGCGCGGAATCAAGAGCCTGCACGTGCTGTTTAGCTGCGAGGAATCGGTTAAGACCCAGCCCCGCGACCCGTCCAACATCCACGAGCGTACCGAGTTGGGTACCGCCAGCTTTATGCCGCCCATCATGGGTCAAATGATTGCCGGCGAGGTTATCCGCCAGATCAGTGGTCGCGGCACTGAGCGCGTGCGCTCCGATGGCCAGCGCCTGGACTAGCAGGATGCCCTGCGATGGAACCGCGATTCTTTGACACGCATTGTCACCTTGATTTGACGCTCAGCCCCGATGTTGCAGCCAGTGAGTCGGCGGCGTTGGGTCTGGGGCTCTTTGACTGCGGGGTCGACCCACGCGACTTTTCGGCCGCAAACGAGCGCGCTCGTCGCCATCCGGGCATCATCGCCGGCATTGGGCTCCACCCCTGGTGGCTCGCCGACGGCCGCTGCGGTCCTGCCGAAGTCGATCTGCTTTGCGAAGTTGCTGCCCAAGAGCGCTACATCGGCGAAGTCGGACTCGACTTTTCCGCACGCTTCGCCGGAAGCGAACCGCTACAAATACAGGCACTTATCCGGCTCTGCGATACACTCGTGCAGAATTCTCTTGCCGGGCGCGTGATATCAATTCACGCCGTTCGTTCGGCAGGAACCGTACTGGACGTCCTCGAATCGCACGGATTACTCATCCCAAACCCCGACTCCCCCGTTATCATCTTCCACTGGTTTAGCGGTACTTCGGACGAATTCGTCCGCGCGCGTAATGCGGGCTGTTATTTTTCCGTCAACGAACGCATGCTCGCGTCCAAACGAGGACGCGAATACGCACGACAGATTCCACTCGATCTTTTACTGCTCGAGACCGATGCGCCAGCCGAGCCAAACACAGAAACAAACGCGCAGTCGCTCATCAGATCGCTCGCATGGACCTCAGAACGCATCGCCTCACTCAAAAACTGTGACGCAAAGCATATTGAGTCAGCAGTTTTAGCAAATGCACGCTCTGTTTTTAGCCTTCGCTGACCCCTGTGGTCAAAAAACGTCAAATATGAGTACTGCTAGCGAAATGGATACATTACTTTGAGCTTTCCGGCCACCAGATTAATCTACGATTGTCCATTAACTAACACTTTCACAGTCACTCATCCTGCACTTTCGCAATCTTAAACCCCTCCAAACGCTCAAATCACGTCTGAAGGGGTCGATTTTGCTGCGACTAAATTAGTCACAGTACTCATATTTGGCTTTTTTGACCACCGAGTCACGGGAAGGCACCAATACAGCTCCCCGGGACTGCTCACCTATTCGGAAATCGGCGCTCCATGGCCCCAGGAGCCTTCCATACCGCATACGGTCGAAGCAAACCCCGCCGCAAAGTCGAGTGCGCGCTCGACGGCCTCGGCACCATCCTCGCCACGCTTGGCGGAATCGAGATAGCACATCAGAAACGAAGTCAGGAACGAGTCACCCGCACCCATGGTGTCCTTCATATCTGTCACGGGCTTGGCATGCTGCCGATAGTAACGCTCGCCGTCATAGGCAATGCAGCCCTCAGCGCCAGCCGTTGCGGACACAAAACATGGGCCCAAGCCCTTCACCCAGGCAAGACGCTCGCGAATCTCATCCTCGCTCGCAGCGTCTGCCGCGCTAAAGAACGCGAAGTCAACGTAGGGAGCAATCTGCTCGTAGTACTCGTCGGTCGAATCATCCGAGAAGTCAAACGAAACGGTAATACCCGCTGCCTTCAGCTTGGGCAGCTCGCGCTCGGTAAAGCAATAGTTACCCGAATGAACCACATCAAACTGTTTCATATACGCCAGATCAAAACGATCGAGCACATAGCGCGCATCACCACGGATGCCGCCCTCGTTAGACCCCAGAAATACACGGTCACCATCAACCACAGTAACGCGAGCCGCACCGTTCTCGCCGATGAGCTGCTTGCATTTGGCTAGTTCAACGCCCTCATCCTCAAGACTCGCAATCACATGCTCGGCAGCAGCGTCATTACCAAAGATGCCCATATACGCGGAGCGCACGGCGCCGCACTTCTTGGCATACACGGCAAAGTTCACCGCATTGCCACCCGGATACATTGTGTTGATATGCTCGTAGCGGTCGACGACGTTGTCGCCAAACCCAAGAGCGTTAACGTTGAATGTCATAGCGCCGTCCCTTTCTCGTCCTAACGAGATCGCCGTAATGGCCGCCGTGCCGCCCTGGCCCTACGCAAGCTTCAGCAAATCGGGCAGCTGGTCGATAATCTTGTCCGCGGCATCTTGGCTAAATCCAAAGCGCTCCTCGCGCTTGGCAATGACTGTCAGGCCGGCTCGCTTGCCGGCAGTGATGCCAGGCACCGAATCCTCAACGCAGCAGCAGCGATTCGCGGGCAGCCCCAGGAGATCCAGCGCATGCAGGTAGATGTCGGGCTCGGGCTTGCTCTCCTTAAACTGCTCGCCGCTCACCACATACTCAAAGGCATCCGACAGCCCGCACGCATTGAGCACCTCCTCGATGCTAACCATGGGAGACGAGCTGGCAAGCGCCACGCGAACGCCACGGCGCGGCAGCTCTCGAATCGTATCCACGGCGCCTGGGTTAATCAAAGCCTGATAGTCGCGCGGACGCTTATGCGCCCACTCGTCCCAACGGGCCAACGCTTCCTCGCCAGTGAAATGCCCCTTACCGGCGCGCTCAAACCAATCGACCAGCATATGCAGGAAGAACTGATGCGAGGTACCGACCTGCCCATTCAACTCCTCTTGAGTCAGATTAAGCCCAAGCTCCTTGGCAAACGCGGCAGTCTCGCCCAGGTAGTAATACTCGGTATCGACAATGACGCCGTCCATGTCAAAGATAACGGCGTCGAACGGAAATGCGGACACGGCACCCTCCCTAACAAAAGGGCGCCTGTAAGCAGGCGCCCGAACCGTGCATTATCGGCGATTCTAACCCAGCAGCTTATCCAGCGCCACCGCAATGCCGTCTTCGTTGTTATTGGCGGTCACCATCTGGGCCACGGCCTTAACCTCGTCAACCGCGTTGCCCATGGCAACACCAGTGCCGGCCCACTCAATCATGGACTTGTCATTCTGGCCGTCGCCAAACGATACAACCTCGCTGGCATCGATGCTGAGCTTGGGCAGGGCACCCTCGAGCGCACGGGCCTTGTCGATACCGGGCGCCGTGTACTCAAAGTACCAGTCGGCCGTAAACATGCCCGAAAGCGTCTGAGTAAAGGGCGCGTACATCTCCTCGTGATACGCTTGCAGATAAGCCGGATCGCCCGCAGTGAGTAGCTTGTCCACGGGATAAGCATCCACGACCTCATGCAAGCTCTCGACCTCACGAATCTTAAGATCGCACGCGTCGCGCTCATACTTGACGATATTCTTCTGCGAGCCGTCAGGCAGCGTGATCATGCAATGATACGAGTCCTCGACATGCAGATTGCGACCGAGCGAAATCATAGGGATCACGTCATAATTACGCAGGTGATCAATCAGGCGATGCAATTCGTCGGCAGGCATAGCCTGATCGAACAGCATCTCGTCGGTCTGGGCATCGACGACGTGAGCGCCGTTAAAGGCCACCAGCAAACCATCATGGTTCTGAAGGTCGAGCTCTTGGGCCAGGGCGTGAAGACCCCATACGGGACGGCCCGAGGCCAAGATGAGCTTAATGCCCGACTCCTGCGCCGCGAGCAGCTTCTCACGCGTGCGCGGGCTAATGACCTTCTGGTCGTTGGTGAGTGTGCCGTCGATATCCATTGCGATGGCCTTGATAGACATATGTGCCTCCTTGCATCGTTTTTATCGCGCACTATCATATCCGAGCCGGGGCACGTTCGCACAGCGCGCGTATGACGGTTGCAAAACCACCCCATTTGAAACAAAGGCAAAAAAGTACTTGCAAAGACGCCTTCCGACATATAAGTTGATAAAAGACCGCCGTTGCGGTTTTAAGTAGATCGAGCA
>CABVCF010000025.1 GCA_902496775.1 uncultured Collinsella sp. | reverse complement strand
CCCTGGACGGCGAGTACGAGCAGTACACCAAGGGCGCGCCCGACGTGGTGATCGGCCTGTGCACCCATATCTACGACGGCGATAAGGTCGTCCCCCTGACCGAGGAGCGTCGCGCCGAGCTCGTGGCCGCCAACAAGGCCATGGCCGACGAGGCCCTGCGCGTACTGGCGCTGGCAAGCCGCACCCACACCGAGGTCCCGAGCGACTGCAGCCCCGCTGCGCTCGAGCACGACCTGGTCTTCTGCGGCCTGTCCGGCATGATTGACCCGGTCCGCCCCGAGGTTGCCGACGCCATCCGCGAGGCCCACGATGCCGGTATCCGCACCGTCATGATCACGGGCGACCACATCGACACCGCCGTGGCCATCGCCAAGCAGCTGGGCATCGTCACCGATCGCAGCCATGCCATCACCGGTGCCGACCTCGATCGCATGAGCGACGAGGAACTCGACGCGCACATCGAGGACTACGGCGTGTACGCCCGCGTCCAGCCCGAGCACAAGACACGCATCGTCGAGGCTTGGAAGTCGCGCGACCAGATCGTGGCCATGACGGGCGACGGCGTCAACGACGCCCCGTCCATCAAGCGCGCCGACATCGGCGTCGGTATGGGCATCACCGGCACCGACGTCACCAAGAACGTTGCCGACATGGTGCTTGCCGACGACAACTTCGCCACCATCATCGGTGCCTGCGAAGAGGGCCGTCGCATCTACGACAACATCCGCAAGGTCATCCAGTTCCTGCTTTCGGCTAACCTTGCCGAGGTCTTCTCGGTGTTTATCGCCACGCTCATCGGCTTTACCATCTTCCAGCCGGTGCAGCTGCTGTGGGTGAACCTGGTCACCGACTGCTTCCCCGCGCTTGCGCTGGGCATGGAGGATGCCGAGGGCGACATCATGAAGCGCAAGCCGCGCAACGCCAAGGACGGCGTCTTTGCCGGCAATATGGGTCTGGACTGCGTGGTCCAGGGCCTGATCATCACCGTGCTGGTGCTGGCGAGCTTCTTTGTGGGCGTGTACTTTGACATGGGCTACATCCACATCGCCGATATGATCGCCGGCAATGCCGACGAGGAAGGCGTGATGATGGCGTTCATCACGCTCAACATGGTCGAGATTTTCCACTGCTTCAATATGCGCAGCCGTCGTGCGTCGCTGTTCACCATGAAGAAGCAGAACAAGTGGCTGTGGGCTTCGGCCGCGCTGGCGCTGGTGCTGACGGTGATCGTGACCGTGCAGCCGACGCTTGCCGAGATGTTCTTTGGCCCCGTGACGCTTGAGCTCAAGGGCGTTCTTGCCGCGCTGGGCCTGGCCTTCCTGATCATCCCGCTGATGGAGATCTACAAGGCGATCATGCGCGCGGTCGAGAAGGAGTAACGTACCTGTCCGGGCCCGCCCCACGCCCTTTCTCCCTCACTGGTCCTCGCGCTTTGCGCTGCGGGATCGTTCGGGAGAAAGGGCTTCCGGGGCGGGCCCTGCGGTGGCTTTGCTGGCTTTTCTCCCGTGCGGATGAAAAGGGCTGAGGGAAAGATTGTGAGCCGATCGAGCGTTTGCT
Source organism: uncultured Collinsella sp. (assembly GCA_902496775.1). Classification (GTDB taxonomy): domain Bacteria; phylum Actinomycetota; class Coriobacteriia; order Coriobacteriales; family Coriobacteriaceae; genus Collinsella. The sequence goes on along the minus strand of CABVCF010000025.1, from coordinate 23,232 downwards.
CGACCGGCTCTTTTTGATTTAGGGCTTTGCCCGGCCAGCTCTTTTTGATTTAAAATACCTGCTCAGTTGTGATTTGTGGTGCTGGGAGGCGCTTGTGGGCAAGGCTAAGGCTAAGGCGAAGAAAAAGACGACGGGGGCGCGGGCTAAGCGCGATCGTCGTCGGAAGCTTGCGACCGAGGCCCCCGCGTCTGCTGAGGAGCTGCTGGCGAGCGTGCCGGGACTCGACGCGCTGCAGGACGTTCCGGCGTTTGATGACCTGCCGGTCGATGAAGCCCAGCAGGCTGCCTTTGATGATTTCTGCGCACATGCCGAGGAGCCCGAGCAGATGCGGCTGGGTGCCGTGGTGCGCTTGGATCGCGGGTTTCCGCTGGTGGCGACTGCCGACGACACCTTTCGCGCCGAGCATGCCGTGGGGTTTGCCAAGTCGCGCGGCGAGGACGAGGTCCTGTTGCCTGCCGTGGGCGACCGTGTGGCGGTGCGCCGCGCTCCCGGGCACGATATGGGCGTGATTGAGTGCGTTCTGCCGCGCCGTACGAGCTTTGAGCGTTGGCGCGGCCGTGCCCGTGGAGAGCGCCAGGTGCTCTGCTCCAACGTGGATAGCGTGCTAATCGTGCAGGCGCTCGGTGCCGGTGAGGTGCTGCTCGACCGCGTGGCGCGCTCGCTGGTGTTGGCGCTCGGCTGCGATGCCGAGCCGGTGGTGGTGCTCACCAAAGCTGACCGCTGCGATGCCGAGGAGCTCGAGCGCGATCTGGACCGCGTGCGCCGCCTGGTGGGTCCGGACGTGCGCGTGATCGTGACGTCCTCTGCCGAGGGCCGCGGCCTGGACGAGGTCCGTGCCTGCGTGCCTGCCGGGAGCTGCGCCATGATTCTGGGCGAGTCGGGTGCCGGCAAGTCGACGCTGCTCAATGCACTGCTGGGCCACGATACGTTGGCGACCGGCGGTGTGCGCGAACGCGACGACCAGGGCCGTCACACTACCGTCGCGCGCGTGATGGTGGCGCTGCCGGGCGACGCCGGCGTGATCGCCGATGCCCCGGGCCTGCGCAGTCTACCGCTCGTGGGTCACGAGCGTGGTCTGGCGCGCGCCTTTCCCGAGATTGTCGAGGCATCGCGCGCGTGCCGGTTTGGCGATTGCACACATACCCATGAGCCGGGCTGCGCCGTTCGCGAGGCCGAGGACGCCGGGCAGATCGACAGCCTGCGTCTGGAAACGTTCCAAAGCCTGGCGTCATCCATGCGCGTGAGCGCTCAAATGCTCGATCCCGATGTTCATCTGTAATTGATTTTTCCTATGACAGCCGTCTCCCAACTGTTCGGGAGACGGCTTTTTTGCTGCGGAAAAGCCTCGAAACATGCAGTTTGCTGACGTGCTGACCAAAACCTTGCCACGAGCTTGACGGGCTGGTCAGCTTTTGGTCAGCGATTGGTTTGACATCGAAAACCAAGATCGCGATTGCGCCGCTTTGCACTCTGACCGCCCAGACAATGGTGGTACGGGCATTCGCCCGGCACTGCCATGAGAGGAGCGGCCGTGAACAAGAGCAAGCGCATCGCCATCAGTCTGGTCGCGGGCGTGCTCGCTGCTCTGCTCTGCATGGTTTACGGCTCGTCGATCCGCTCGCAAGCCGAACAGGTCCAGGCTGAGATCTTGGCCAAGTACGGTGGCGATCGCGTCGAGGTATGCGTCGCGGCGCGCGATATCGATGTGGGCGAGACCCTCGATGAGACCAATGTCATAACCCGGGAATGGCTGACAAGTCTGCTGCCGCGTGACGCGGTGACCGAGCTGCGCCAGGTACGCGGCGACGTGACGACTTCGCGTATTCCCAAAAACGCCGTGATCTGCAATGTCTACACCAAGGCCGAGAGCCACAAGCTCGAGGTGCCTAAGGGCAAGGTCGCCGTTTCGGTGGCGGTCGATGCCGAGCACTCGGTTGGCGGCGCCACGGGCGTGGGCAGCTACGTGGATGTGTATGTGCAAAAAGACGGCGTAACCGATCGGCTGTGCGGCGCGTACGTGATCGATACCAGTGAGGATTCCGGTGCCACGCGCGAGGGCAAGATCGAATGGGTGACGCTGGCGGCTGACCCCGAAGACGTCAAGGAACTGCTGGGAGCTTCGGGCAAGGGAACGGTCAGCTTGACGATTCCCGCCACGGCGCGCGGCAAAAAGAGCGGAGGCGACGAGTGATGAAGGCGATCTGGCTTGCGTGCTGCGCGTGCGGCGATTACGGGCTGTTGCAGCGGGAAGTCGAGGGCCGTGATGCGGGTGCACAGGTGCTTCGCGTGGGTGACCTGGACGGGCTGATTTCCATGGCGCGGGCGTTTCCGTCGCGCCGCGGGGCTGCCATCATCGCGGCGTCTCTGTTTGATACCGAAGATGTGCGCAAGACTGTTGCGCGCCTGACGGCCGAAGGCCGCGTGAGTCGCGTGGTCGTGTTGATAGAAGCACTCAATCCGTCGGATATCGAGGGGCTGTTTCGCGCAGGGGCGACCGAGGTCATCGCTGCGCACAGTATATGCGGCAACGGGCGCGCGGGCGAGGGAGCGGTTGATTCCGATCGGCGCATGACGATTGAGCCCGATGCTTTTGTTGATAGGGAACCCGGGGCGCCTCGCGCTACAAGAGGCCCGCGTGTTGATGATTATGGAAAAGCGGAAGCCGAGCATGGTCGGCGCCCCCGGAACCCCCTTGTATACGATGATGCTGGAGGGCCGGCGCAGCATGCTGGCGACTCCCCGGCTGTAGATATGGGATACGTGCACGGCGTGAATCTGGCGGATGAACTCGACGAAGTTGAGGGCTTTGCCGGGTGCGGCGAGTTGTCGCTGATGCGGCATGAGCAGATTGCACAGAACGAGCCTGCCTCGCAGACCGAACAAGCCGCCATGCCGGCTTGGACGCAGCGTGTGGTTGCGGCGGGGGAGACGGGGACGCTGTCACCGACGCCCGCCCCGCCGCCTCCGATGCCGCCGGCAGACGCTGCCGCTCCGCAGCATCGAGCTCCGGTCATCTGCGCCATTTCGGGTTCGGGCGGTTGCGGCAAGTCGACGATCGTTGCCACCATGGCACACGCATCGTCGCTGTTGGGCTTGCGTGCCGCCGTGCTCGACCTGGACCTGATGTTTGGAAACCTTTACGACTTGTTAGGCGTCGATGCTCCGCGCGATATGGCGGCACTTATCGAGCCGTCGGCGGCGGGCGCGCTCACCGAGCCGGATATCGTAGCCGCATCGATGCGCGTGGCGCCGGGCGTTACGCTCTGGGGTCCCGTCGCGGCGCCCGAGCAAGCCGAGCTCATGGCACATCCGGTGGAGCTACTGCTTGATGTCCTGCGTCGCGAATCCGACGTGGTCTTTATCGATACCTCGGTCTTTTGGGGCGATGCCGTGGCGGCTGCGGTGGCGGCGAGCGACCGTTGCCTGGTCGTTGGCGATGCTGCGGTGTCGTCCGCGACGTTGGCGTCGCGCGTCATTGAACTGGCAAGTCGAGTAGGTGTGCCGCGCACGCGCATGAGCGCTGTATTCAACCGGTTTGGCGCGCGCGGGGCAGACGAGGACGTCGCCATGCGCTTTGAGATTGCCTGTGCGTTGAGCTCCAAGATTCGTATCGCCGATGGCGGGCAGGATCTCGCCGCGCTCATGGCGTTTGGGCGCGCTGACGAGGCAGTGGGGCAGACCAGCGCTTTTGCGACCAGCGTGCGCGAGGCCACGCGCGAGATGCTCGTGGAACTGGGGTGCGCCGTCGGCCCTTGGAGCGATATGGTCGCCGACCGTGCAACGCGCACCGAACGCCCGCGTATCCGCCTTCCCTGGTCGCGCGAGGGTGATCAGCGATGAGCCTGCAAACGAGGATTAAGGCTGCCGGCGCTGCAGCGGCGGCAGCGCCTGTAGATGCGGGGCGTCGCCGCGCGGTGAAACGACGCACCAAGCGCGCCGTGATGGACCGCATGGGTTACGACGAAGTGGCGCGTATCAGCGCCTATATCGACCCGGCACTTGCCCGCTCGGAATTGCGTCCCGCGGTGGAGGCGGCGCTCAATGTTGAGGAGCCGACCGATCTCGCGACGCCCGAGCGCGAGACCATCATCGACGAGATTTTGGATGACGTGGTGGGCTTGGGGCCGTTGCAGCCGCTCATCGAGGACGACACCGTTACCGAGATCATGATCAACGGCTGCCGCTCGGCTTTCTTTGAACGCGGCGGCGTCTTGCACCCCATCGAGCATGCGTTTGAGGATGATGAGCAGATCCGTGTGCTTATCGACCGCATCATCTCGCCACTTGGCCGCCGTATCGACGAGCGCAGCCCCATCGTCAACGCCCGCCTCAAAACGGGCTATCGCGTCAACGCGGTGATTCCGCCTGTGGCGATTGACGGACCGATTCTCACCATCCGAAAGTTCTCGGATCGCATCTGCTCGCTGGACGAGCTTGTGGGGCTGGGGTCGCTGCCGCTTTGGTATGCGCAGCTGCTGTCGTGCGCGGTGTCGCTGCGACAGGACCTGGCGGTTGCGGGAGGCACGGGATCTGGTAAGACCACCCTGCTCAACGCGTTGTCATGCGAGATTTCCACCGGCGAGCGCATCGTGACGATCGAGGACTCTGCCGAGCTCAAGTTTGCGCATCATCCGCACGTGGTGCGTCTAGAGGCGCGCGAGGCTTCAATTGAGGGCGAGGGCGCGGTGACGATCCGCGACCTGGTGACCAATGCCCTGCGCATGCGCCCCGACCGCATCGTGGTGGGCGAGGTGCGCGGTGCCGAGTGCTGCGACATGTTGCAGGCCATGAACACGGGCCACGACGGGTCGCTCACCACACTTCATGCGGGCTCAGAACAGGAGACCGTGGTACGTCTGACGTTGCTTGCACGTTATGGCATCGATCTGCCGAGCGAGCTCATCGAGGAGCAGATTGCCATGGCGCTCGACGGCATCGTGATGTCCGAGCGCCACGCCGATGGCAGGCGCTTCGTCTCCTCGTATTCGGGGGTGCGTCGCGCCGCGTCGGGCGGCGTAGAGCTCGAGCGCTATGTGACTTTCAATGCCGCCGAGCGCACCTGGACGCTTGACCGCGAGCCGCCGTTTATCGCAGAAGGCCTGCGGTCGGGGACGCTCACACAAGAGGAGGTGGACGAATGGAGGTCGCTGTGCCCCTCGTCGTAGGGGGTTTGGCAGGGTTTTCTGTTGCGACGGCGTGCGGGGCGGAACCTCGTGTGCCGCAGGTGCCGCCGGCGGAGCTGGCGCGTCAGGCGCTCGAGACGGTGGCAGAGAAACTGCCGCGTGAGCTGGTGGAAAACGATCTGCTGAAAAAGATCGCCCGTTCGTGGGCATCGCTGGCTCCGGCGCATCGCCTTGGCCTCGTGATCGAAGATGCTTCGGGGCGCTTGGCGTTTCTGCTGCTATCGAGCGGTGTCTGCTGCGTTTTACTAACGATGGTGTCGTTATCGCCCCTCGGATTTGCCTTGGGACTTGTTGCTCCGATTGCCGTTGGCGCCGCTCGGGATGGCTTTGAGAGCCGGCGCGAGCAACACGATGCGGAAGAGGCCATGCCCGAGGCGTTTACCGCACTATCCATGTCGCTTGCCTCGGGACATTCGCTGGCCCAGGGCATGCACTTTGTGGGCGCTCATGCGCAAGAACCGGTGCATACCGAGTTTTTGCGGGTGGCGGCGGCGATCGATTGCGGCATCTCGGCGACCGATGCGCTCGATGACTTGCTCGTGCGCATCGACGCCCCCGGTCTTTCGCTTGTGACCTTGGCGCTTAAGGTGTCACAGCGCACCGGCGCTCCGCTTGCCGACTTACTGTCCGAGGCGTCGAGCATGGTGGGGGAGCGCATTGAGCTCAAGCGCCGCTTGGATGTCAAGACGTCGCAGGCTCGCATGTCGGCGCATATGGTCGCGGCGATGCCGGCGGGCATGTGCGCGGTGTTGGCGCTGCTTTCGGCAGATTTTCGTCGCGGTCTTGCGACGCCTGCCGGCGCGGGCGCTGTGGTGCTGGGTCTTGCCCTCAACGCCGTTGCCCTGGTGGTTATCAGGCGCATTATGCGGGTGGAGCTATGAGCGCCCCGGTTGCAGTCGCGGCTTGCCTGTGCGCCCTGAGTGTATTTGTCGCGACGGGTTTGGATCGGGCAGATGCACGCAAGATCGCAGGGGCCTGCAAGCGCGAGGCGGTGCTGGTCGCTGCCGCGGGTCGCTCGGTGGTCGATGCCCTGACCGCGCGAGTGAAGGGCGCGGTTGGAGCGGGCGGCCCGGCGCGAGTGTCGCTCGGCGAAGTGTCCGAGATGATCGATGTTGTGCGCTTGGGTCTTTCGGCCGGCCTTTCGTTTGATGCGGCGCTTGAGATTTTCTGCGCCAACCGCCGGTCAGTGTTGGCTCTTCGCCTTGAGCGGGCCTGCATGGCGTGGCAGGTGGGCGTGGGCACGCGTGAGGACGAGTTATTGGCCGCCGCGCGTGACCTGGACGTGCGAGCGCTCGAGACCTTTGCCATCACGGTGGGGCAGGCGCTCGCCCTGGGTGCCCCACTTGCCGAGACACTGGCCGCTCAAAGTCGCGAGATCCGTGCGGCTCATCGCGCCGCGGTCGAGCGCGAGATTGAGCGTGCGCCCGTCAAGCTGCTGATTCCCACCGGCACGCTCATCTTGCCGGCGTTGCTTCTGTCCATATTGGGCCCGCTGCTGGGAGCAGGCGGGATGATGTAGGGAGGAATACATGAACACGATGGTCGAAGTTGCTGACAAGGCTTGGAACTGGGCTTTTTGCCGGGCGATCCGCGCTCGCCAGCATGCCAAGGAGCTGTTGCGGGAGGAGAGCGCGCAGGGTACCACCGAGTACGCCATTTTGGTCGGCGTGCTCGTGGTGATCGCCATCATTGCCATTGTCGCATTTAAGGGCAAGGTCCAAGATCTATGGAACGCTATCAGCGAGGGCATCAACAGCCTGTAGAGGGCGAGCGCCCCATCGGGGTGCTGCTGGTGTTTGCTTGCCTGACCGTGGCGATAGCGGCGGTGCTTTGGGGGCTTAACGCCGCGCGGCAGCAGCGTCCTGGGGCCGCCTTCGATTCGGGCTCAGATTCGGCGGTGGCGTCTCAAAAAGATGAGATGCGAGATGCGGACGATTCGGATGTCGCTGTCACGGCGCAAACCTTTCTGCGGACGCTCGACAAGCGGTCTGGCACTGCGACGGATTCACCTGAGGACAACGCGATTGCGGTCCGGCTTGCATGGTCCGAGGACCGACCGATGACCGAGGCAGCGGCGGATATGTTACGCGCCTACCGCGAGGTGCCAACGGCCCAGCTCGCCCTGAGCGGCTATCTCGATATTAAGGGCAACGTATGGGGCGCCATCGTGCGCGATGGGCGCGGCTGGGTCGATATGGTGACGGTTGCCGCGGATGCTGGCGATGCTTCGTGTCGTCTGCGCGCCGTGCGTCTGGTCCCGCAAACAATAAGCTCAAAGGAGGGATCGTGAAATGCATGGCATTCTGCGTGAGGAATCTGCCCAGGCGACGGTCGAATACGCCATCGTCACGGTGGCGCTGTTATCGATCGTGCTGGCGATCGCGGGGCTTTGGCGTGCTGGCACCGATGGGCGCTTGGCGGCGCTGGTTGAGCGGGCGGCATCTCATGGCGTTGCCTCGACGTCGGTTATCGACGCCGCTGCGGGCGCTAAGGACATCGCGTTGTATTGATATCGCGCGCGAGGACCGGGCGCAGTCTACGGTCGAGGCCGCTTTTTTGCTGCCGACGTTTCTGACGCTCATCCTTCTCGCACTGCAACCGGTGTGCCTGCTTTATGCGCGCGCGGTCATGGAGTCTGCCGCCGCCGAGACCGCGCGGCTCATGACCACGACGACGGCGGAGGACGACGATCTTAAGGAGTTCACCCTCCGCCGGCTTGCCGCAGTGCCCAACGTTTCGATCTTTCATGCCGGCGGGCCGCTGTCGTGGGATGTCGAGCTTAGCCGGGCCGATGCGGGCGGCGTCTCGTCCGTGTCCGTTTCCGGCGAGGTCAAGCCGTTGCCTGTGATCGGTGCGTTTGCGCAGGTTATGGGTGGTACCGCCGAGGGCGGCTACGTTGAGCTCAAGGTCGATGTCTCGTATCAATCACGTCCCGAATGGCTGGAGGGAGATTATGATTCGTGGATTGCTGCATGGGATTAAGCGTTTCTGGTCTAGACGCGTTTTGACGCGCCGTCCGAGCTGCCATCGCAAGCGAGGTGGCTTTATGGGTCGAGCCGGTATCGACCTGTTTATCGAAGACGGTGCCTACACCACGCTTTCCTCTGCGGTGGTCATCTTGGTGGTGCTCACGCTGCTGTTTTCGTCGACGGCGGCGATATGGAGCATGTCGCGCGCGGGGGACACCCAGGTGGCTGCCGATAGCGGCGCGCTGGCAGGCGCCAATGTGGTGTCGTCCTATCACACGGCTGCCACGGTGGTGGATGCGAGCATTTTGAGTTTGGGCCTAGCGGGGTTTGCCACGATCGGGACGGGCCTGGTCGCCATCCTCATCCCGGGTGCCGAACCAGTTGCCGGCAATATGGTCGACACCGGGATTGAGATCATTAAAACGCGCAACAAGTTTGCCAAAAGCGCATCGGAAGGCTTACAGAAAATCGAGACGGCTCTGCCGTATCTGATCGCCGCGCGTGCCACGCAGGCGGTGTCGGCGCAGGATACCGATAGTGTGACCTATACCGGTACGGCGCTTGCCGTGCCCAAGACATCCGAGTCGGACTTCGCTGCGCTCGAGGGGTCCGAGATCTCGACCGATGCCATTAAAGGCACATCAGATGATTTAGAGCGTGCGGCCGAGGAGCTGCGGAAGGCCTCGGAGGAGACGGCGAAGGCTAAAGAGCGCGCTTGGCTGGCGGATTGTGGCGGGTCGGACAAGGGTTCGATTGGCAAGTACTCGTGTATGTGGGAGCGTGCGAAAAAACTAGCAGAACTATCTGACAGCCAGAACCGTCATGAAAAGTCGAGCATCACATGGGAGCCGCAAATAGCGCTCAATCGCGCGAAAACCTATTACCGACAGCGCTTGGCGAATGAAAAACCTCAGGGATCGAGCGTCGAGATGAAAGCGCAGTCAGCCGCTCGAAAAGCGTTCTATGCCTATGCGATTGAAGAGGTCGATCGAGCATACATAAAAGATGATGGCGAACGGTTTTCTGCCTATATCCCACTATTGCCGCGTGTCCCAAACGAGGTGCGGCCGACCGAACTTTACACCGATGCCGCATGGCCTGTAAGCAACAACGACGGCAGAACATACCTGCATTATGGAGTCGAATGCCCCGTCTATCAGAAAGGGACTCCGAGTGGGCTGGCATCTGTTGCTGATTATGATGGTCGTGATACATGCGAAGCGTGCGGCTTCGGCGTGGTTACGCTTGGAAGCGCCCTAATGCCGCCATCGTTCATCGAAAACGGCTTCGAGTACCACTTTGACAAGTTCAAAGAGGCTCTGGAAGACTACGTCGAATGCCGCAACAAAGAGCTCGAGCTCGAGCGTCAGACCGAAGACGAGGCCGATCGTGCGGGCAATACGTTTGACCAGGCCATCAAGGAGCTTTCGGGCGAGCGCCCGCGTATCGCTCCGCCCGGTCGCAACGGCGTGGTCGCCTTTGCGGTTTCGGGTGCCATCTCGAGCCCCGATGAGCTCAACTCTTCGTTTAACACGGCAGTCAGGCTTGGCGATCGCGGTGCTATCTCTGCCGCGGTGTTGGCGCCCGATGAGGCGACGGCGCAAAACAACGTGCTTTCGCGATTTTTCTCGACATTGAAGGAACGCTCGGGCGGCGTTGCCGGCGTGCTCGACGGCGTCATGGATGTTTGGGGACGGCTGCTCGTAGGATACGGTGATATCCAAGGTTCGGCCGACGAACTTATGGACGAGATGATTAAAGGCCTAGGAGGGGGCAGCGGCGCGTTGGGCTCCATCGCATCGTGGCTCGGCGATACCGTTTCGGCGTCCGTGGCGGCGCTGGGTTTGGAACCGTGCGACTTGCGCCTGCGAAAGCCGGTGCTGACCGATTCCGCCAATGTCATTAAGAGTCCGGGGTCTGACATTGCGGGTCTCTCTCAAGCGCAAGACAAACTGCGAAGTATTCCGTTGGGCGTGACCGATCCCAAGGCGCTTTGCGAGGCGTTGGAATATCAAGTCGAACGCACCATTAGCGGCACGGTGTTCACACTTGCGGAGATTCCTCTGCCCGGCGGCGGCTCCATCCCGCTCACCGTCGATGTCGCCACGCTGGTTGGCGCTCTGGGCGGTGGGTCGTAATGAGTATCCGCATGCGTCTGCGCGAGGAGCGCGCCCAAGCGACGGTTGAGATGGCAGTGGTTACGCCCGTTTTGCTGGTGCTGGCACTCATCGTGTACAACGTCATGGTCTTTGCCAGCGCTGTCGCGCGCTTCGACCGCGTGGTGCCCGACATCGTGTTGGCGCACGCTGTGGCACCGGGCGGGGAGGGTGACGAGAACTCTGCCGATGCCTCGGTGACGGTCCAGACTCAAATTCTGAATGCCATGGAAGGCTATGACTTGCAGATCGAAGTGTCGAGCGAGCAAGGCGCGAAGGCATCAGACGGTGGCCTGCTCTCCCTATCCGGTACGTTTAGGACCTACACCTGCACCATGCACTATGAGCCGTGGCCGACTTCTCTCAGCATCGCTGGCGTTTCGCTGGGGGCGCCGACAACGTTGTCGCACGAGCGCGCGGTGACGGTCGATCCATGGCGTCCGGGGGTGGTCATGTGACCGCGGTCTCGTCCTACATCGCCTACGCGCGGGCACTCAACAGGCTGGGTTGGACGCCGGCCGAGTTTGCGGTGGCGGAGTCGTTTGTCGTGCGCCTGCGCGGCATGCTGGGGCGGCGTCCGGTTGCCGCCAACGGCCTGCCGCTCGTCATGGCGTTTCCACGCTGCTCTTCGGTCCATACGTGTTTTATGGCCTATCCCATCGACATCGCCTTCATCGATCGCGACGGCAATATCCTCGCGCGCTACGAAAACGTTCGTCCTTGGCGCATGTGCTCCTGCCCCGGCGCCTGGGCCGTACTAGAGCGTCCTTCAATCATTGTTTCGACTCCTGCTCTCCAACGCGTACCGGCTTAAGAATTGGCGACAGTGGACTTTCGTCATACGAAATTGGGTAAGATGGAGGAGAAGATGCATGGATGTTGAGATCCATCCCAACGCTAAAAAGCACCTGACGGAAAAGCAGGTGCTTAGCGCTTGGCTTGCGGTTACTGAGTGCATTCGTCGCGAGTCGAAGGACGAGCCGCCGAGATGGCTTGCGATTGGATGGCTCCCAGACGGACGAAGCGTGGAGCTTGTCGCGGTCGAGCTTGTCCGTGGGTGGCTTATCATTCATGCCTTGTCTCCAGTCCAGAAGAAATTTTGGCAGGAGATTGAACAGGCTCGGCAAAGGGGTCGATGATGGGCAAGACGTATACGGCCGCTAATGGTCAGGTTGTAACGGATGAAATGATTGACGCGTGGTGCGAGTCGTACGAGCGCGGAGAGTTTCCGGATGGCGAACACACCGTTGGTGGAATCGTGCATGGACGGCCCCCGCTCTCAGGTGAGGGGACGGCAACGCTGTCGGTCAAGATTCCTCTGGGAATGAAGGAGGCCATTCGTCGACGGGCGGCTGCCGAGGGGATGACGCCAAGTGAGTTTGCCCGTGCGGCTCTGAGTGAAAAACTTCTTGCTGCCGGCTGATGCCTCTGACGTGCCGATTTATAGAACCGAGGCTGTGCTCAAAAACTTTTTTAAAATTCTCGGTTGACCGGAACGCGTCCTTGGTTATACTAATCAAGCCTTGAAACAAGGCACACCTCAAATGGCTGGGTAGCTCAGTTGGTAGAGCAGAGGACTGAAAATCCTCGTGTCAGGGGTTCGATTCCCTTCCCCGCCACCTTGAATTGACTAGGACCTCTGCAAGGGGTCCTTTTCTTTTACCGAGGGCTCTGCGGAAATTGCGTCCCGGAATTTGGCTTCAGAGTGGGATGCGTTTTCCGCTTTGAGGCCGCTTGGGAAAGCACGACTCGGAATCCGGCGTCAGAATGGGACGTGCTTTCCTTTTTCGGCTTTTGGCGGAAACTGCGTCCCAGATCCCGCGCTCAGAACGGGATGCATTTTCCGGTTGAGGCCTCGAACGGAAAATACATCCCAGTCTTTTGCGAAAAACGGGATGCGCTTTCCGGCCGTCTACTTCCGGCGCATATGTACACCTCGTCGCACCATCCCGAGCCCGTCTGCTCCCAGACATTCCTCCCACTTTCGCGTCACTTTGCAGACCGTTCGGTCGCCTGTCCGCACACGCGGGTATACTCAAAACGATACTTTTCCTATGCAATACGATGCAGGCTCGGCCTGCACGATCCGAAGGGGGCAGTGATGGAGAGGATACTCGGCGTTAATCTCTCTGGCTGGTTTATTCCCGAGCCTTGGGTGACCCCGTCGCTATACGCGGCGACCGGTGCATCCAACGCGGCCGAGCTGCAGGAGGCCATGGGCACCGCCGCCTATAACGAGCGCATGCGCCGTCATTACGAGACGTTTGTGAGCGAGGACGATTTCCGTCGCATGGCGCAGATCGGTCTCAATGCCGTGCGTCTGCCGGTGCCCTGGTATGCCTTTGGCTCGCAGGAGTCCGATGCGTCCTACATCTCGGTTGTCGACTACATTGACCGTGCGATTGAGTGGGCTGCCAAGTACGACATCCGCGTGCTGCTTGATCTAGCAACTGTGCCCGGTGGCCAGGGCGATTCCAATGATTCGCCCGCCACGCCAGAGGCTGTTGCCGAGTGGCATTCGTCCACCAACGGTCGTCATGTCGCGCTCGACGTGCTCGAGCGCCTGGCCGATCGCTACGGCGAGGCCGAGAGCCTGCTGGGCATTGAGCTGCTGGATACGCCGCAGATGAGTGTCCGCAAGAGCCTCTTCACCATGACGGATGGCATTCCGGCGCACTACCTGCGCAACTTCTATCGCGATGCCTATGAGCTCGTCCGTTCATATATGCCCGAGGATAAGATCGTCGTCTTCTCGTCGTCGGGGCATCCCAGCGAGTGGAAGCATTTTATGCGCGGCGCCAAGTACAGGAACGTCTACATGGACCTTCACCTGTACCATTACCGCGACGAATATGCGCTCGATATCACGAGCCCCCGCGGGCTGACGACGGCGATTTCGCGCAACAAGCGCGAGCTCAAAGAAGCGATTTCGACTGGGTTCCCCGTGCTGGTGGGCGAATGGTCGGGCGCGGCGATCTTTGCCAACTCGTCGGTTACGCCCGAGGGCCGCAATGCCTACGAGCGCGTGTTTATCGCCAATCAGCTGGCTTCGTTTGCGCCGGCTGCCGGTTGGTTCTTCCAAACGTGGAAGACCGAGAAGCGCATTGCAGCATGGGACGCCCGCGCGGCGCTCGGTACGCTCGAGCGCGGCATGATTGAATAGGTTGATATGACGCAAAACAGCGCCCATACGGGCAAACTCTATGTGGTCGGCACGCCCATCGGCAACCTGGGCGACCTGTCCCCGCGCGTTGGCGAGACCTTTGCCGCCGCCGATGCCATCTGCTGCGAAGACACGCGCGTGACGTCAAAGCTGCTGATGCACTTGGGCATTTCCAAGCCGCTTGTCCGTTGCGACGAGAATGTGATCGCCAGCCGCGCCGCCGGCCTAGTCGACCGTCTGCTGGCGGGGGAGACCCTCGCCTTTGCCTCGGACGCCGGCATGCCGAGCGTGTCCGATCCCGGCCAGGCGCTGGTCGAGGCGGCGCGTGAGGCCGATGTGCCCGTCGAAGTTATTCCCGGGCCCTCTGCTTGCGTCACGGCGCTCGTTTCGTCCGGCATTCCCTGCGAGCATTTTTTCTTCGAGGGCTTTTTGGGCCGAAAGCACGGCGACCGCGTGCGCCGCTTGCAGCGCCTTGCCGTGGTGCCCGGCGCGCTCATCTTCTACGAGTCTCCACATCGCATCGTGGCGACGCTCGAGGCCGTGGTGGAGGTCTTTCCCCAGCGTGAGGTTGCCGTCTGCCGCGAGCTCACCAAGCTGCACGAGGAAGTCTTGCGCGGGCCCGCCGCCCAGCTCGCCGAGGAGCTGCGTGCTCGCGGCGAGGTAAAGGGCGAGATTGCGCTGGTCATCGCGCCGCCGAGCGAGGACGAGGAGGCCGGTATCGTGCCGGTTGGCGCCGCGGCAGCGGATCCCGACGAGGCCCTGCGCGAGGATATCCGCGCCGCGCTCGAGGAGGGGGAGCCCGCCTCTGCGGTGGCCAAGCGCCTGTCTCAGAAGTATTCGCGCCGCAAGCGCGATGTCTATGCCATGGTGCTCGATATGCAATAGATGGAGGATATCCAGCCCTTGCGCTAGAATCATCCCCTGTATGCAACGTTTTTCTGGAGGACAAACCCCATGGATCAAAGCAAGCCTTCGTTCTTTATCACGACGCCCATCTACTACGTCAACGCCGATCCGCACCTGGGCACGGCTTATTCCACCATCATCGCCGACGTTCAGGCTCGCTATCGTCGCTCCGCCGGCTATAACGTCAAGTTCCTGACCGGCATGGACGAGCACGGCGAGAAGGTCGCCGAGGCCGCAGCCAAGCATGGCATGACGCCGCAGGAGTGGACCGATAGCCAGGCTCCGCACTTCAAGGAGCTTTGGAGCAAGCTCGAGATTTCCAATGATGACTTCATCCGCACCACCGAGCCGCGCCAGCACCATGCCGTGCAGTACCTGTGGGAGCGCATGAAGGAGTCCGGCTACCTGTATAAGGGCAGCTACGACGGCTGGTATTGCGTGCCTGACGAGACCTACTTTACCGATACGCAGGTCCAGAAGGGCGACGAGGAGTACGGCAGCGTCGGCCAGCACCTGTGCCCCGACTGCCACCGTCCGCTTGAGCGCGTGCAGGAGGAGTCCTACTTCTTTAAGCTTTCCGCCTTCCAGGACAAGCTGCTTAAGCTCTATGACGAGCATCCCGACTTTGTCGAGCCTGCGTTCCGCATGAACGAGGTTCGCAGCTTTGTCGAGGGCGGCCTCAACGACCTTTCCGTGAGCCGTACGAGCTTTGACTGGGGCATTCAGGTCCCGTTTGACGAGGGTCACGTGACCTACGTGTGGTTCGATGCGCTGCTCAACTATATGACGGCCGTCGGCTACGGTGTCGACACCGACGAGGCGCGTGCCGAGCTGGCCTATCGCTGGCCCGCGCAGTTCCACATCGTGGGTAAGGACATCATCCGCTTCCACTGCGTCATTTGGCCCGCCATGCTCATGGCCATCGGCGAGGCCCTGCCCGAGCACGTCTTTGCCCACGGCTTCCTGACCGTGCGCAATGCCGAGACTGGCAAGGCCGAGAAGATGTCCAAGAGCCGCGGCAACGCCATCGCTCCGCAGGACGTTATCGACATGCTGGGCGTCGAGGGCTATCGCTACTACTTCATGACCGACGTGGTTCCCGGCACCGACGGCGCCATCAGCTTCGATCGCATGGAGCAGGTCTACAACGCCGACCTGGCCAACAGCTGGGGCAACCTCATCTCGCGTTCGCTCAACATGAGCGGCAAGTACTTTGACGGTTGCGCGCCTGCCAAGCCCGCGTCGTTCGATACGTTTGACAACCCTCTGGCAAAGATCGCCGACGGTCTGGTTGAGCGCTACATGGCCAAGATGGACGTGCTCGATTACGGCGGAGCCAAGGATGAGGTCATGGAGCTCATCCATGCTGCCAACCACTACATCGAGGACTCCGAGCCCTGGGCGCTTGCCAAGGACGAGGCCAAGGCTGACGAGCTGGCGTTTGTGATCTACAACCTGCTCGAGGCCATCCGCATTGCCGCTCACCTGCTGATGCCGCTCATGCCCCAGACTTCTGCCGAGGCCCTGCGCCGTCTGTCCTGTGAGGGCGAGGCCGCGAGCGACGACCTCAAGGGCATTTGCACTTGGGGCCTGCTTGCCGGCGGTCAGCCCGTCGAGAAGGGTGAGCCGCTGTTCCCGCGTCTGGCGTAGAGACCGCGCGAGCGCCATATCGGCAATTTGCTGTTTAGCTGTAAGGGCATGGCCACCACGGTCCATGCCCTTTTGTTTCAAGACGCCGCCATCATGCTAAGGAGGCAACCATGACAACTTCGCCTTTGGCAAACCCCACGGCCACCAGGGAGCTGCTGGAGGAGTTTGGCCTTGCGACCAAGCATCGCCTGGGCCAGAACTTTCTAATCGACAATCATGTGATCGAGCGTATCTGCGAGCTTTCCGAGCTCACGGGCGATGAGCGCGTGCTCGAGGTTGGCCCGGGCGTTGGTACGCTCACGCTTGCGCTGCTGCAGGAAGCGGCGTGTGTCACGTCGATCGAAGCAGATCCCGAGCTCGAGCCGGTGCTCGATGCTCACGCCGCCGACTACGCCAACTTCCGCTTTATCATGGGCGACGCGCTTAAGGTGGGTCCGGAGCAGATTGAGCAGGCCGCCGGCGGCGAGCCCACGGTATTTGTCGCGAACCTGCCCTATAACGTGGCGGCGACGATTATCCTGCAGTTCTTCCAGGCGATGCCCGCGCTCAAGCGCGCCGTCGTCATGGTTCAAAAGGAGGTTGCCGATCGCATTGCCGCAACGCCGGGCAACAAGACCTATGGCGGCTATACGGCAAAGCTCGGCCTGTATGCGCAGGTGACGGGTCGTTTTGAGGTGCCGCCGCGCTGCTTTATGCCGGCGCCGCATGTGGATTCGGCCGTCGTGCGTATCGACCGTGTTGACGGCGTGGTGCCCGAGGGACTCGATCGCGAGTTTGTGGCTCGCGTAATTGACGCTGCGTTTGCTCAGCGTCGCAAGACCATCCGCAATTCCATGAGCGCCAACGGCTTTGCCAAGGACGTGCTCGATGCCGCCTTTGAGACTTGCGGTATCGCACCCACCACGCGTGCCGAGACGCTTGATGTTGCCGACTTTGTCCGCCTGGCCCAGGAGCTAATCCATGATGCCTAATGCCGCACGCGTGACGTTTACCAAGAAAAAGAAGACGGTTGCCTGCCCCGTGCCCTTGGCGCCGCTTGCCGACACGCATGCGCATCTGCTTTCGTTTTGGGGCAAAGAAGTGCCCGAGACGCTCGTGCGCGCCAAAGCCGCGGGCGTCGACCTGTTGGTGACGATGTTCGATCCCATCGCTGACAAACGCAGCGTGGCGGACTATAGCGACTGGCTGGTGCGCGAAATTCTGCCGATGCGGGATATTCCGCAGATCAAGTATCTTGCCGGCGTGCATCCGTATGGCGCGCCGGACTATACCGACGACGTTCACGCACAGGTCGTTGCCGCACTCGATGACCCTTTGTGCGCCGGTATCGGCGAGATCGGTCTGGACTACCACATGGATTACGACGACGACATCGCGCCGGCGCCCCATAGCGTGCAGATTGACTGCATGGCGCGCCAGCTCGAGCTTGCCGTGTGCCGTAACGTGCCGGTGGAGCTACATCTGCGTCACGAGGACACGGACCAGGAGCGCACCTCGCACGTGGACGCCTACAACGTGCTTCGTGAGGTGGGCGTGCCCCAGGCCGGTTGTGTGCTGCACTGCTTTGGCGAGGACCGCGCCACGATGGAGCGCTTTGTGGAGCTGGGCTGCTATATCGCCTATGGTGGTGCGGCCACCTTTAAGCGCAACGACGACGTGCGCGAGGCATTTGCGGCGACCCCGCTCGACCGTATTTTGTTCGAGACGGATTGCCCGTATATGGCTCCGGAGCCCATCCGCGGTCTTGAATGCGAGCCCGCAATGATCTCCATTACGGCAAACGCGCTGGTTAACGACCGTGTCGATCGCACTGGTGAGGACGCCGAAACAATCGCGCAAGCCGCTTGGGAAAATGCCTGCAAACTTTTTCAAAAATAATTCTTGCGTTCGTGGTGGCGCTCCGTTATTCTAATTCCTGCACGCGGGCGTGGCGGAATTGGCAGACGCGTACGGTTCAGGTCCGTATGGGGGCAACCCCATGAAGGTTCAAGTCCTTTCGCCCGCACCATTAAATGAAAGAGCTCCCAGAAATGGGAGCTTTTTTGTTATGGGCCCATCACAGGGACTTGAACCTGTGATGGAGCGAGCGTAAAGAAAACGCGGAGCGTTTTTAGCGAGCTGGCGAGGACGCCGGCAGGCGGGCGAAGCCGGTGCGGATCCGCGAAGCGGATACGCGGACGTCCTTTCGCCCGCACCATTAAATGAAAGAGCTCCCAGCAATGGGGGCTTTTTTTGTTATGCACGATCTCCTTGGACGGGTATCCTAGTGCCAACGTGTGCCTATCAGAGGAGAGACCATGCTGTTGTCCGGTATCATTGCCGCCCTTACGAGCCTTTTGATTCCCATCATCATTTTGTTGCTGCTGCTTCCCAACGCCTGCTATGTTGTTGAACAACAGCATGCCGTGATCATCGAGCGTCTGGGCAAGTTTAACCGCATCGTCAACGCGGGCTTCCACATGAAGGTGCCCGTGATCGACCGCAAGGTTGCCACGGTGAGTCTGCGCACCATGAAAAACGGTTTTGGCATCGACGTTAAGACCCAGGACAACGTGACCATCGGCCTTGAGGTCTCTGCTCAGTACCACGTGAGCTATGACATGGGCGCCGGCCCGGCAGATTCGGGTATCTACAAGAGCTACTACATGCTGCAGGAGCCCGTCGACCAGATGCGTGACTTCATCACCGACGCCCTGCGCTCTTCGATCCCCGTTTACACACTCGATGAGGTCTTTGCCAAGAAGGATGACATCGCCAAGGATGTCAACGCTACCGTTTCCGAGCAGATGGCCGCCTACGGCTTCACCCTCGTGTCGACGCTCATCACCAAAATCGCACTGCCGACCGAGGTTGAGAACTCCATGAACGACATCAACGCTGCCCAGCGCAAGCGCGATGCGGCACAGGAGCTCGCTGAGGCCGACCGTATCAAGCGCGTCACCGAGGCGACCGCCGAGGCCGAGGCAATGGAAAAGGCGGGCGAGGGCATCGCCAACCAGCGCAAGGCCATCGCGCTGGGTATCAAAGATTCGCTCGAGATCATCCAAGAGACGGGTGTCGGCAATGACGAGGCCAACCAACTGTTCATGTTTACGCAGTGGTCCGAGATGATGACGGAGTTCGCTCGCACGGGTAAAACCTCGACGGTCGTGCTGCCGAGCGACTTTTCGCAGTCGGCCTCGATGTTCGAGCAGATGCTGACCGCCAGCAAAGTTCAAAACGATTCGAAGGAGTAGACGCGCGTGAAATACACCGTCGTTTGCGTCGGTAAGCTCAAGGAGCGCTTTTGGAAGGACGCGTGCGCTGAGTACACCAAGCGCCTAGGTGCCTATGCCAAGGTTGATATCCGCGAGGTGGCCGATATCGACCCGGCTAAGGCGGGCGGCGTGGATGCCGCGCGCGACAAGGAGGGGGCGGCAATTCTTGCTGCATTGCCGTCTCGAGCGCATGTGATCCTGCTGGCTATCGAGGGCAAGGAGCGTTCGAGTGAGGAGCTCTCGGCGCGGCTCGACGATCTTATGCTGCGAGGCAGCAGCGACATTGCCTTTGTAATCGGCGGTTCGGACGGCGTGAGTGATGAGGTGCGCGCCCGCGCCGACGAGATGCTCAGCTTTGGACGCATTACCTTGCCGCATAACCTGGCGCGTGTGGTGCTGCTGGAGCAAATCTACCGTGCCTGCAAGATCAGCCGTGGCGAGCCGTATCACAAATAGGTCGGCAATACGAAACAATGGCGTGGGACAATAGCCTTCGTTTTGAAGAGCGTGTCTGAGAGGACGATGAGATATGAAGATTGGATTTGTCGGTTTTGGCAATATGGCGAGCGCTATGGCCGATGGCTGGATCGCTGCCGGTGTAGCTGCGAGCGACATGTGCGCCTGCGCGGGTCGCTACGACGCACTGGTTGAGCGCTGCGAGGCGCGCGGCATGGTCGCCTGCCACGATGCCGCCGAGGTTGTCGCCGCATCCGATATCGTGGTCGCTGCGGTCAAACCGTACATGATCGAGAAGGTATTCGCCCCGCTCAAGGATGCTCTTGCCAAAAAGGTCGTTCTGTCGGTTGCCTGGACTTGGGATAGTGCTAAATGGGAGCAGGTCCTGCCGGGCGTCGCGCATATCTCGACGGTGCCCAACACACCGGTTTCGGTGGGCGAGGGCGTCATCGCTTGCGAGAAGGCTTCCACGCTTAGTGATGAGCAGAGCGCAGTGGTGCTTGATCTGCTTGGCAAGCTCGGTGCGGTGGTCGAGCTCGATACGAGCCTGCTGTTTGTGGGCGGCACGGTGGGTGGTTGCGCTCCGGCATTTGTCGCCATGGCAATCGAGGCCCTGGGCGATGCGGCGGTCAAGCACGGTATTCCGCGTGCCGATGCCTATCGCATTGTGAGCCAGATGGTGCTGGGCACGGCAAAGTTGCAGCTTGCAACCGGTCAGCATCCCGCAGCGATGAAGGATGCCGTGTGCTCGCCCGGCGGTGCTACCATCAAGGGCGTCGTCGCGCTCGAGGATGCCGGCATGCGCAGCGCCCTGGTCAAGGCAATTGACGCAACTCTCCAATAAAACCGACCAAAAAAGACAGGTTTATTTTGGCAGGTTTTTCCTGCGGTTTTATCGCATGTACGAAAAGCGCCCCGCAACTGGCTCAATTCCAGTTGCGGGGCGCTTGCATTTGCCCAGATAAAACCGACCAAAATAAACCTGTCCCTTTTTGGCAGGTTAGTCCCAGAAGCTGTCTTCCTCATCCTCGGACTTGGGCCCGCGGTCGACGTACATCTTATGGGTGCGCTTCTCCATTACAAAGGCAAGAATCGCAAATAACAGGATGCCGCCGGCGAAAAGGATGGCAAAACCGGTGCGGGTGCCAAACAAAAAGGAAAAAACTGCGTCCATTGGGTGCCTTCTTGCGTAGTTGAGTTGGGTCGTAAACGCTCATAAGTATATACTTGCCCATACATGTACAAGGTTGCAACCTAAATGGAATGTATATCGCCGGAGGATCTAATGCTTGATATCAAGTTTGTTCGCGAGAACCCCGATGCCATCGATGTCGCCATGGCTAACCGCCAGACGTCTTGGGATCGCGAGAAGTTCTTTGAGCTCGACGACGAGCGCCGTGCCGTCATCACCGAGGTCGAGGAGCTCCAGGCTACGCGCAATGCCGAGTCCAAGAAGATCGGCGCCCTGATGAAGGAGGGCAAGAAGGAGGAGGCCGAGGCCGCCAAGGAGGCCGTGCGCGCCGTCAACGAGAAGATTGACGGTCTGGCCGAGCGCCGCACCGCTCTCGAGCAGGAGCAGTACGACTTCATGGCTCACCTGCCCAACATTCCGTGCGAGGCCACCCCGTACGGTAAGGACGAGGACGAGAACATCGAGCGTCGCCGCTGGGGCACCCCGCGCGAGTTCGACTTCGACTTTAAGCCGCACTGGGATCTGGGCACCGATCTGGACATCCTCGACTTCGAGCGCGGCAACAAGCTCTCCGGCAGCCGCTTCACCGTTCTCGGTGGCGCCGGCGCCCGTCTGGAGCGCGCCCTCATCAACTTCTTCCTCGATACGCACACCAGCCGTGGCTTTAAGGAGTGGTGGCCGCCCATCGTCGTCAAGCGTCAGACCATGTTTGGCACGGGTCAGCTGCCCAAGTTCGAGGACGACGCCTATCACGTCTCGGGTGACAACTTCCTGATCCCCACCGCCGAGGTCGTGCTCACCAACCTGCACGCCGGCGAGGTCCTCGATGCCGACACCCTGCCGCGCCGCTACACCGCCTTCACCCCCTGCTTCCGTGAGGAGGCCGGTTCCGCCGGTCGCGACACCCGCGGCATCATCCGTCAGCACGAGTTCGACAAGGTCGAGATGGTCAAGTTCGCTAAGCCGGAGGAGTCCGACGATGAGCTCGAGAGCATGACCGCCGAGGCCGAGTACCTGCTGCAGCAGCTGGGCCTTCCGTATCGCGTGATTAGCCTGTGCACCGGCGACTTGGGCTTCTCTGCCCGTCAGACCTACGACGTCGAGGTCTGGCTGCCGAGTTACAACGCCTACAAGGAGATCAGCTCCTGCTCCAACTGCGGTGACTTCCAGGCTCGCCGCGCCAACATCAAGTATCGCGACCCCGAGAACTTCAAGGGTTCGCGCTACCTGCACACTCTTAACGGTTCCGGCCTGCCGGCCGGCCGCACCATGGCCGCCATTCTGGAGAACTACCAGAACGCCGACGGCACCATCACGATCCCCGAGGTCCTGCGTCCTTACATGGGCGGCCTCGAGAAGATCGAGCCGGTCGCGTAACTTGGCTGCATAGGGGATATGCAAGGGCGCTCCTTTGGGGGCGCCCTATTTCGTGCGCAGGTCCATACCATGCCGTGCGGACAGCTCAATAGAAAACACACGAACAACTGTTCTGTATACAGTCATCTACCTGCTATGCTTTTGCTAAATAAGAGCGAGAGAAAGGGGACGCGATGGAGCTGTTTGATGATCGGGTGGTTTTGTTTGAGAGCGACGAGGGCGGGGAGTACCTGCTTGTAACGTGTGAGCCGTCTGGCATGGGCGGCCTGGTGGTTCGGCAGACGAGTGAGGGTCCGTTGACACAATGGTGCTTTGAGGAGTCGCCGCATGTGGTCGAGACGTTTGTGGCGCACGAGGGGCTTGTGGCGCTGGAGCAATTCTATGGAGTTGGGACTTCCAACCAGGTCGCGCGCATGCTGAGCATCTCGTTTGCCGATTATGATTGTGCCCAGCGGGTGAGATCGCTCCTGAGGGAACTTGATGCCAAGTTTGACGTGATCGAAAAGCCAATCAATCGTACGGGGAACGGCAGTATATGCGGGGCAGCATGACAAAACCGCGTTCCACAAAAAAGTTTGAGATTGTGCTTGACTCCAATAAGCTAAAGTGGTTTTATATGTCTTGCGCTGCGGCGTTACCTCAGCTGGATAGAGGGTCTGACTACGAATCAGAACGTCATAGGTTCGAATCCTATACGCCGCACCAATTGAAATTGAAAGCCTCCGGCAACGGGGGCTTTTCTTTTAGACAGACGCCGCATGGATTCGAACCTCGGTCGAGGCGCGGGCGTCTTAATCATCACTTCGTAAAATTTTTCCAAATTGTCGCTTGACCCATCGAGGGGTCACGTGCATAATAATCCGTGCGTTGCGGCGTTACCTCAGCTGGATAGAGGGTCTGACTACGAATCAGAACGTCATAGG
>CABVCF010000024.1 GCA_902496775.1 uncultured Collinsella sp. | reverse complement strand
GGCCCTTGCGGCGTAGTCGCTATTTATTCAGTCCAAGTTTCGGGGCGCAGTTCACTGTCCCCTTTGTGGTGGTTTTGGGTTAGAGCTAGAGGGTGTGGCCGTAGGCGTCGGCGGCCTTGACGGCGGCGGCGAACTTTTCGTCGGTGAAGGGCTCGGGGTTTCCCTGCTTCCACTCGTTGGTGGCGTGCGCGTACTCGCACAGGGCAGGGATGTCGGCCTCGGAAAGTCCGACCTGCTCAAGCGTCACGGGCAGGCCCATCTGCTTGTTAAAGGTGGCGTAGCGCTCAAGGTTCTCGGTGTCGCCCGTGTAGGCGAACAACACGAGCACGCCCAGGCTCACGACCTCGCCGTGCAGATAGGAGCCCTCGCGCGGAATGCTGCAGGTGGCGTTGTAGAACGCGTGCGCCACACTCGAGTTGTAGTAGTAATCGTTTTGGTTGGTCAGGTTCGAGACATAGCCCGTGTTGACCACGATATCGAGCGCAATTTGCTTGACGGCCTCGCTCGACAGGTCCTGGCGCACGTCCTCAAGACCCTGGACGCCATAGGTAAACAGCGGCTCGGAGCAGGTGTGGGCGAGTGCCAGGCCAAGACCGGCGGTGTGCTCCAAATTACCGGCGCTCGTGGCGTACTCGACCTCGGGCTGCTTGGACAGGGCATCGCCCACGCCAGCCCAGAAGTACTCTGCCGGAGCCTCGGCGATGACCTTGGGGTTGATGAAGATGTGCGCCGGTCGGTTGGGGTACGAATAGCCCTCGAGCGAGCCGTCGTCGTTGTACACGACGGCAATGGCGGTCGCGGCGGAGCAGTTGGAACAGATCGTCGGGACAGTGAAGACAATCTTCTTGAGCTCGATGGCTGCGGTCTTCACGGTGTCGAGCGCCTTGCCGCCGCCGCAGGCGATGAGAACGTCAGCTTCCTGGCAGGCAGGGGAGTTCACGACCTTGGCGATATTGGCACGCGTACTGTTGGTGCCATAGACGCGGGTCTCTAGAATCTCGACATCGGTACCTTCAAGCGCCGCCTCGATGCCCGGCAGCGCCGCAGCCAGGGCTCTCTTGCCGCCAATGATGGCGACCTTGGTCGCTCCGTACTCCTCCAGTGCGGAGGGCAGCTCGGTAAAGCAATCCTCGCCGACGGTGTAGTCGCTCATTCCGATCGTGCGCATAGCAACCTTCTTTCGTTCGATAAAGTGCTTACAGGTATTTTGCTCCAAGAGAAGGTACACGGCCGCAAGAAATTTCGAACGTATAAAACCAGTGTTGAGGGTTTTTCGCCGGCGCGGAACGTGCTAGCATACTCCGCATAAGCGTTGATGGGGACGAGTAGTCGGCCGTCCGCATGCTACAGAGAGCGGGGAGCGCTGAGATCCCGTGCATGCGACCGATGAAAATCACCCCGGAGCTGCGGTCCCAACGGACGTACCGCTCAGGCACGTCTTAGTAGACATCGCCGAGATGGTCGTCGATACAGGCCAGCCGAGTAACGGATGCGACCGCGCGAATACGCGGGCGAGGGCATCTAAGCTGGGTGGTTAAGCGAAGAGCTTTTACGGGCAGACTGCCTGTTTTGTGGCGCTTCGTCCCAGCTTGTAGGGACGGGCGCTTTTTTGGTGCCCAACGGGCGTGCGCGCCCACGACATGAAAGGGGTACCGTGGCAAACGAGTACAAGCAGACGATGAATCTGCCCAAAACCGGATTTCCCATGCGTGCCGGTCTTTCCAAGTCCGAGCCCAAGCGACTCAAGGACTGGCAGGACAACAAGGTCTACGAGCAAGTTCTAAAGAAGAACGAGGGTCACAAGAAGTTCGTGCTGCACGACGGCCCTCCGTACGCCAACGGCCCGATCCACATCGGCCACGCCATGAACAAGATTTCCAAGGACATGATCAACCGTTACTGGATGATGCAGGGCTGCGAAGTTCCCTATGTCCCCGGTTGGGACTGCCACGGTCAGCCGATTGAGCACAAGGTCGAGGAGAAGCTCGGCACCGAGAAGTTCAACCAGACCTCCACGGCTAAGATCCGCGAGCTGTGCAACAAGTTCGCCGTCGAGAACATCGAGCTGCAGAAGGCCGGCTTCCGTCGCCTGGGCGTGCTCGGCGACTGGGATAACCCGTATCTGACGCTCTATCACCAGCATGACGCCGCCGACATCGAGGTCTTCAAGGCCATGTTCGACAAGGGCATGATCTATCGCGGCCATAAGCCCGTCCACTGGTGCAAGCACTGCCACACCGCACTCGCCGAGGCTGAGATTGAGTACTCCGACGAGACGAGTCCGTCCATCTTCGTGCGCTTCGAGATGACCTCCAAGCCCGCCGGCCTCGAGAACTTCGACGGCCCGGTTGACTTCATCATCTGGACGACCACGCCGTGGACCATCCCCTCCGACCAGGCAGTTTCCCTCAAACCCGGCGCCGCCTATGTCGCTGTTGAGCACGATGGCCGTGCCGAGGTCATGCTCGAGGACCTGGCTCCCAAGTGCTGCGAGGAGTTTGGCTGGGAGTACACCCCGGTCATGGTCGACGGCAAGCCCTACGTGGTTCCCGCCGAGACCTTCCATCATATCCACTACAAGCAGCCGATCTTTGACGGTGTCGAGGGCGTGGCGCTGCTGGCCGATTACGTCGGTGTTGATGACGGTACCGGTATCGTCCACAACTCGCCCGGTCACGGCGTCGACGACTACTTTGCCTGCCTCAAGGAGGGCATCACCGACATCTGTATGCCGGTCGATGACGACGGCAAGTTCTACACCGGTGAGGAGTTTGGCACCGGTGGCCCCTTCAGCGGTATGGACACCGATGAGGCCAACCCGCACATTATCGAGTTCCTGCGCGAGCGCGGCACCCTGGTCCTCGAGAAGAAGATCACGCACAGCTATCCGCACTGCTGGCGCTGCAAGCGCCCGGTGCTCTTCCGCGCTACCGACCAGTGGTTTGTCTCGATGGACAAGACCGGTTTGCGCGAGCAGGCTGGCAAAGAGGTCCGCGAGAACGTCAAGTGGTATCCGGCCCATGCGGCTAACCGCATCGGCGCCATGGTCGAGCAGCGTCCCGACTGGTGCATCAGCCGTCAGCGCAACTGGGGCGTGCCTATCCCCAGCTACACTTGCGCCGACTGCGGCGAGAAGGTCATGAACGACGCCACGCTCGACGCCGTCATCAAGCTCTTCCACGAGAAGGGTTCCGACGCCTGGTTCACCGACGCTCCCGAGAGCTACCTGGGCGAGGCTTGCGTCTGCCCCAAGTGCGGCGGCCATCACCTCAAGGCCGATAAGGACATCCTCGACGTGTGGTGGGACTCCGGCGTGTCTTGGAAGGCCGTCTGCGAGTACCGTCCCGAGCTGGAGTATCCGGCGGATGTGTACCTCGAGGGCTCCGACCAGCACCGCGGTTGGTTCCAGAGCTCGCTGCTCACCTCGGTGGGTGCCAACGGCCACGCTCCGTACAAGGCGGTCGTCTCGCAGGGCTTCACCCTCGACGGCCAGGGCCGTAAGATGTCCAAGTCGCTCGGCAATGTCATCGACCCCAATAAGGTCTGCGACGAGATGGGCGCCGACATCATCCGTCTGTGGGTTGCATCCGTCGATACCAGCTCCGACGTGTCCATCGACCACGAGATCCTTGCTCGTACGTCCGACGCCTATCGTCGTTTCCGCAACACGCTGCGTTTCCTGCTCTCAGAGCTCGAGGGTCAGTTTGAGCCCGAGACCGACGGCGTCGCCTTTGCCGACCTGCTGCCGCTCGACAAGCTCATGGTTGCCCGCCTGACCCAGGTCCAGGCCGAGGTCGACGATGCCTACGCCAGCTACGAGTTCCCGCGTGCCTACCGTGCGCTCTACGACTTCGTGGTTACCGAGCTCTCCAACGTGTACCTCGATGCCCTGAAGGACCGTCTGTACTGCGACAAGCCCGGCTCGCTCGAGCGCCGCAGCGCCCAGACCGTGCTGGCCGAGCTCTTCTCGATGCTCATGCGCGACCTGCAGCCGATCCTGTCCTACACGGTCGACGAGGCCATGGCCTATGCTCCCGCCGGCTGCGTCGATCACCAGAAGTACGCCGCGCTGCTCGATTGGTACAAGTCGCCTATCACGGTTGACGAGGCCAATGAGTTTGAGGGCGTGCTCGAGGCTTCGCTCGAGCTCCGTAGCGCCGTGACCAAGGCCCTTGAGGATGCCCGCTCCGCCGGTACCTTCACCAGCAGGTCCGCGTCAAGGCGGTCGTTCCCGCCGAGATGTACGCGCTGCTGACCGGCGACAAGGCCGTCGACCTGGCCGAGTTCTACATCGTCTCCGATGTTGAGCTGACCCAGGGCGAGGAGCTCTCCGTTGCCATTGAGGCTGCCGAGGGCGAGTGCTGCGACCGTTGCTGGAACTATCGCACCACCGTCGGCGAGTACAACGGCCACGCGCATATTTGCAAGCGCTGCGCCGACGCTTTGTAGGTCACGGCGTTCGTAGAACACCGTAACCTACCGACGCTGCAAACGCCCCTAAGCGGCAATCTGACGTTCAATCGTCGGTCGCGTACCAAAGTACGCTTCCCTCCTCTTTCACGTCACCTTGCTCGCTTAGAGGCGTTTTCGCTGTTGGCGACGGTAATGCGGCGTTTCTATTGTTTAGTTGTTGGGGACGTTCTTAAACGACTAGTCAAACAAGAAAGTCCCTAATGACTACCTGTGTCACATTCAAGCGGCATTCTGTTTTTCGGAATGCCGCTTTCGTTTTTAGCTGGTTATTTCGCTTGCGTTGGTGGATATGTCGTGCGTTCTGTGTGTGGCAATATAAGATGGTTCTTTACATTAAGCGGAATTCGATTTTTGAGGGTAGGGGATTGATTTGGGTCGTGCTGGGGATATGACGCCGCCTTTGCGTTGGCGGTTGGGTGTTGCTGGTGGGGTAGCGCTCGTTGTGCTGCTTGTTGACCAGCTGACCAAGCTTGCGGTTCGTGCCGTGGGCGAAGCTTTGCATGTGACTGTCATCCCCGGTGTCATCGACTTTATGTTTGTCCGCAATATCGGTGCTGCCTTTAGTATGGGCGAGGGGCATGGCATCGCGTTTGCCGTGCTGGCGTTGGCGGTCATTATCGCTATTGCCGTGTACCTCGTTCGTGCACCCCAGCTCGCCCATCTTGAGGTTGTGGGCATGGCGATGGTTGCGGGCGGTGCTATCGGCAACGCTATCGATCGTTTGGCCTTTGGCTTCGTGACCGATTTTATTGCCACCACCTTCATTGACTTCCCCGTCTTCAACGTGGCCGATATCGGCATTACCTTGGGTGTCGTGCTCGCCCTCTTCGGCTACATGTTCTTGAGCCCCGCTGCCCGTGAGGTCGATGCGACCGCCGAGCTTAACGCCCGTGACGAGGCCCGCGCTAAGCGCAAGGCCCAGCAACGCGGGGAGCGTGCCCGCAAAATTCGCGAAAGGAACGAGCGCTAATGGCCGACATTCATATCCTTGTTGCCGACGATGCCGCTGGTCAGCGTCTTGACGCCTATCTGGGCGCCAATGACGGCTGTCCTACGCGTTCTGCCTGCGCGCATCTGATCGAGGGGGGCGCTGTTGCCGTCAATGGCGAGACCTGCCTGTCCAAAAAGTACGCCGTGCGAGCCGGCGACCGTATTTCGGTCGACCTGCCCGAGCCGCACGACCCGACCGACGTGATTCCCGAGGCCATTCCCCTCGATATCCGCTATGAGGACGACTACCTTATCGTGCTCTCCAAGCAGCGCGGCCTGGTGTGCCATCCTGCGCATGGTCATGAGAGCGGTACGCTCGCGAATGCCCTGGTCTATCACTGCGGTAGCGACCATCTGGGCACCGTGCAGGGCGAGGACCGCCCCGGCATCGTGCATCGCCTGGATCGCGATACCTCGGGCCTTATGCTCGCGGCAAAAGACGACGACACCCAACGCGCGCTTCAAAATCTTATCCGCACGCGCACGCTCGACCGTCGCTATATCACACTTGTTCACGGTCATATCGCCATGGACGAGGGCACCATCAACACCGGCATTGCCCGATCGACGCGCGACCGTGTCAAGATGGCGGTTTCGGACGACCCTTTCGCGCGCCAGGCCATTACGACCTTTAAGGTCCTCGAGCGCTTCGATTCCACGCGTTTTGACGACGGCTATACGCTCGTCGAGTGCCACCTGTTTACGGGCCGCACGCATCAGATTCGTGTGCATATGCGCCATATCAACCACGCCTGCGTGGGCGATCCACTCTACGGCAAGTGCGATGCACGCGCCGATCAGGGTCTGACCAGGCAATTCCTTCATTCCTGGCGCGTCGCATTCGACCATCCCGTGACGGGCGAGCGCATCGAATGCCGCGACGAGCTGCCGTGGGATCTCGCTGCGGTTCTTGACGACCTGGCCCCGCGCTCGCTTGGCCGCACCGCCGCCGGCGACGACATCGTTCCGCAGCTCGGTCTTCTCGAAGCCTAGCCGGTATTAGGTGGTTTCTTGAACTCGGTAAGCCTGCGGTAAGATATACGATTGTTTACGTAACGCGTTCCTGGGAGCCTGCATGCTCGCCTTTTTACAAACCAACACGCCCATCGTGATCTTCAACCAGATTGTCGTCACGCTGCTCACGGTCTGCTTTCTGTACCAGGTGGTCTTCTTTGTCATCGGCGCTCTTCGTGGCGAAGTCGCGCCTCCCAAGGCCAAAAAACTCCACCGCTATGCCTTCTTTATTGCGGCACATAACGAGGAGGCCGTGATCGCCAACCTCGTTCGCTCCATCAAGGACCAGGACTATCCGTCCGAGCTCATCGAGGTCTTTGTCGTTGCCGACGCCTGCACCGACAATACGGCGCAGCTCGCGCGCGAGGCCGGTGCCATTGTTTACGAGCGCAATGACCTGGCCCGCAAGGGCAAGAGCTGGGTCATGGACTTTGGTTTCGATCGCATTCTCAACGAGTATCCCGACACGTTTGAGGGCTACTTCATCTTCGATGCCGACAACGTTATCTCCCGCGATTACGTCTCCAAGATGAATGATGCCTTTGACCAGGGTTTCCATGTGGTCACGAGCTATCGCAACTCTAAGAACTTTGGCAGCTCGTGGATCTCTGCGGCCAACGCCACCTGGTATCTGCGTGAGGCGCGCTTTCTCAACAACGCGCGCAATATCTGCAAGACGTCCTGCGCTGTCTCGGGTTCGGGTTACCTCATCTCCGCCAGTGTTATCGAGGGCATGCACGGCTGGCAGTTCCATACACTTACCGAGGACATCCAGTTCACCACGTTCTGTGCCATTCACGGCATTCGCATTGGCTATGCGCCGGCGGAGTTCTTTGACGAGCAGCCCGTGACGTTTAAGGCGTCCTGGAAACAGCGCATGCGCTGGACCAAGGGCTTCTACCAGGTGTTCTTTACTTATGGTAAGCACTTGGTCAAGTCGACCTTCCGCTATCATCGCTTTGCCGCTTATGACATGTTTATGACCATCGCTCCGGGTATGCTGCTGTCCCTGATCTCCATGCTCGCCAACGCGACCTTCCTCATCGTGGGCGGGCTTTCGCACGGCTTCTTGGCCACCGAGGTCGAGATGCAGGCTTGTGCCGCCTCGCTCATCATGACCTTCGTGATGATGTACCAGACCTTCTTTATCCTGGCGCTACTCACGACCATCTTCGAGTACAAGCACATTCATTGCGCGCAAAAGTGGCGTTTGGTGACCAACCTGTTTACCTTCCCGATCTTTATGTTCAGCTATATTCCCATCACGGTGGCAGCCCTGTTCCTGAAGGTCGACTGGGTCCCGACGCAGCATGCCGTCAACGTTACCCTCGACGAGGTCATGCAAGGCGCCAAATAACCACCACCAAAACCACCACAAAGGGGACAGGCACCTTTGTGGTGGTTTTTGCGTTTGAGCAGCTGTCCATGGAGGTGCACGATGTCCTACATCCCATTTTGGATTTGCATCTTTGCCGGTGCGGTGATTGATGCCCGTGAGCGACGCTTTCCCAATGAGCTTGCCGGCGCGTGTGCGGTGGCGGCGTTGGCAGGCGTCTGGCTCGACAAGGGCGTTACCACGGCGCTTGACCACGCCGGTCTTGCTGTCATCGTCTACCTTGCCCTTGTGCTTACTGAGTCACTCTGGCGTCGTGTTCGTCACGCCCCCGGCATTGGCATGGGGGACGTCAAGGCGCTCTTCGCGCTTTGCACGCTCGACCCTATGGGCGGCATCGTGGCATTTGCCGTTGCACTCCTGGTCCTTGCCCTCTCCTGCCTCTTCACAAAATCGCGCTCCCTGCCATTGCTCCCGTTTTTAGTGCCGATTTTTGCCATAATCGAGGTCGTGAGCTGCACATTGTAACCGATTGCGCATCCTTCTTAAGGAGCATGCCATGGCAACTAATCAAGAAACGGCCGTCATTAAGGCGCGCATGGACCGTATCCCCTCGGCGCTGTCGCCCGAACTTGTCGAGCGCATTTCTGCCGATCGTGCTTCGGGTGCCGTCAACCCGTATCGTTGCAACGACGACCAGGTCATTCGTCGTATTGATCGCGCTGCGGATAAAGGCACGCTTATGCGTCCGGCGTTTATGCGCGATACCGAAAAGATTCTTCATCTTCCGGCATACACGCGTTATGCAGGCAAAACGCAGGTCTTCAGTTTTCGCAGCAATGATGATCTGTCCCGCCGCGGCCTGCACGTGCAGCTTGTATCGCGCATCGCACGCGATATCGGTCGCGCCTTGGGGCTTAACTGCGATCTGATCGAAGCGATTGGCCTCGGTCACGACTTGGGACACACACCCTTTGGCCATGCCGGTGAGCGCTTTCTCAACAATATTTACCACGAGCGCACGGGTCGCTACTTTTTCCATAACGTGCAGTCGGTCCGCGTGCTCGATGCGCTGTATGGCCGCAACGTGTCGTTCCAGACGCTTGATGGCGTGCTGTGCCATAACGGCGAGTACGAGCAACGCGTGTTTGAGCTCTCGGACATGAGCTCCTTTGACCAGTTCGATCAGGCGGTCGAGGACTGCATCGCCACGGGCTATAGCGCAATTGAGCATCTGCGTCCCATGACGCTCGAGGGCTGCGTGGTTCGCATCTCGGATATCCTTGCCTACGTTGGGCGCGATCGCCAAGACGCCATTGCGGCGGGCCTGCTGTCACCCGACGCCTTTGATGATGGCCGGGGCGGTGCCTATAACAGTTGGATCCTCACGCATGCCTCCATCGATATCGTTGAGCACAGCTATGGTAAGCCGCGTATCGAGATGAGCGAGGACCTGTTTGAGGAAATTCGCCGAGCCAAGCGCGAGAACTACGAGAAGATCTATAGCAAGGGCGGTATCGAAGGCGACTCCGAAGCGGAGCTGCGAGAGGCCTTCGAAAAGCTCTACGACCGTTGCCTGCAGGATATAAACGAAGGCGACGAGTCCTCTTACATCTTTAAGCACCATGTTTCGCGCATAGAGCAGCAGCTTTCCTACTACGACCGCACCTATGACTGGCAGGACGACAAGGATCAAGCCGTGGTGGATTACATCGCGAGCATGACGGACGGTTATTTCTGCGAGCTCACGAGCAAGCTGTTCCCTGGTCTGGAGTTTCCGCACCGTACCTATATTAACGAACGGTAGTTCGTATATATTCGGTATACTGTTAGTGGAAAACGTTTTTGATTGATGCATGGGATGGCTATGGACGACCTTTTTTCTGCCTCGACGCGCGAGCGTTCCTTTAAAAATGCGCCGCTCGCGGTGCGCATGCGCCCCAATTCGCTCGACGAGTACGTGGGTCAGCAAAAGGCCGTCGGTAAGGGCTCGTGGCTGCGTGCTGCGATTGAGCATGACGTGCTCTCGAGTGTGATTCTGTATGGGCCGGCCGGTACGGGCAAGACGACGCTGGCGCATATCATCGCCAACCATACCAAGAGCGAGTTTGTCGAGGTCAGCGCCGTGACGGGTACCGTGAAGGACCTGCGTCGCGTGATTGACGAGGCCAAGACGCGCCTGAATACCTACGACCGCCGCACTATTCTATTCATCGACGAGATTCATCGCTTCTCTAAGTCGCAGCAGGATGCCCTGCTGCATGCGGTTGAGAACCGCACCGTCATTATGATTGGCGCCACGACGGAGAATCCGTACTTCGAGGTCAACTCGGCGTTGCTCTCGCGTGGTCGCGTAGTGGAGCTTGAGCACTTAAAGGACGAGGACATCGCGACGCTCATCGAGCGTGCGCTCGAGGCACCGCAGGGTCTGAACGGCAAGTTCTCGGCCGATGAGGATGTGGTTAAAACCATCTGCGCGCTGGCCGCGGGTGACGCTCGTTCGGCGCTCACGACGCTCGAGCTTGCGAGCGAGATTGCCGTCACGCGTCCCGATACGGACGGGACGCCAGCGCCGGCGGCGGGGGAGCGCTATCCCATCACCGTGGATGACGTTAAGATTGCCAACCCGCGTCGTGGCTTTTCGTATGACAAAAACGGCGACATGCACTACGACATTATCAGTGCGTTTATTAAGTCTATGCGCGGCAGCGACCCCGATGCCACGATCTATTGGCTCGCGCGCATGATTGACGCAGGGGAGGATCCCAAGTTTATTGCGCGCCGTATTATGATCCACGCTTCTGAGGATGTTGGCAACGCCGATCCGCAGGCGCTTTTGGTGGCGCATGCCGCGTTTAAGTCTGCCGAGGTCATTGGCTATCCCGAATGTCGCATTAACCTGGCTCAGGCTGCGCTCTATGTGTGCTTGGCGCCAAAATCCAACGCGTGCGAGGCTTCGATCGATGCGGCGCTGGCCGATATTCATAGCAGCGGCTTGCGCGAGGTGCCGAGTTATCTTCGCGATCGTCATCGTCCGGGTAGCGACGAGTACGGTGTGTATAAGTATCCGCATGATTATCCCGAAGGCTGGGTCGATCAGCGCTATTTGCCCGAGGGATTGGAGCGCGGCGCGTTCTGGCAGCCTGCGGGCCGCGGTTGGGAAGAGTGGCGTGTGGAGCAAAGCGAGCGCGACCGTAGCGGCAACGCTCCCAAGTAGGTCATTGGCGCCTCGCACATTCCCTTTGGGTAACTTTCCCCTTCTTTGGGGTACCATAAACAGCGTCTGTATTTCGATTCCTTTGGGAGGCTTGTATGGGTCCCATTCAAATTGTCCTGCTGCTTCTTGCCATTGCCGGCGTGTGGGCTGTTATCGAGCTCGCGCTCACGCTGCGCAAGACCCGCACCGTCGTCGACTCGCTCGACAAGACGGTGAGCGACCTCAACAACACACTCGCCGAGGCACAGCCCGTGGTGGCAAAGCTCGATGGCGCCGTAGATGAGCTTACGCCGGCACTTGCCCAGGTGGAGCCGCTGCTCAAGTCGAGCAAGACCGCGGTTGACGCCCTTACCTCCAATCTCGTAGAGGTCGAAGCCGTGGTTCGCGACATCTCCGAGGTTACGGGCAGTGTGGCCGAGGCCAGCAATGCCGTATCGAGTGTGACCGACTCTGCCGCCGGCGCCGTGCAGAAGCTCTTCAATAAGGTGAAGGCTCCTGCAGCCGACGCCGATCGCAAGCTTTCCGCTGCCGCCGAAGAAGCCGAGCAGCCGACCGAGCGCGTCTTGATTGGCGAGGACGAGGCCGCCGCGGGCGACGATGATGGCCAGAAGTCTGTAGCCAAGCCGGCTCAGTATTACACCTATACACCCTCCGAGACCTCTGAGGAGTCCTGCGATGAGTAGCGAAGCAACCTGCCCCATCACGCTGACCGTTGCCGGTGACCCGCGTCTCGCTCGCCTTGTGCGCATGACGGCAGCCAACGTTGGTGCCCTGTGCTCTATGTCTGTCGATCGCATCGAGGACATCCGTATGGCTGCCGAGGAAGCCTTCATCTTTGGCTGCACGGCTGTTGATTCCGACGATATCTCGATCAAATTCGATGTCGACGAATCGCACGTGGGCATGACCTTTACCTTTGGCGATCAGGCGACTGTCGATGAGGATGACCAGGCTGCGGTGTATGCCGAGCTCATTTTGGCGAGCGTGTGCGATTCCTACGAAAAGACTACGGCGCCCCTAACGCTTTCCCTCGACCTCAAGGCGGATATCTAATATGACCGAACGTTCCCGGAGCGGCAAGACCGCTTGGGACAAGGAGAAAACCCGCGAGCTGTTTCGTCGTTATAAGGAAACCGGTGATCCGGATGCCCGCGAGCAGCTCGTCATGTCCCATATGAACCTGGTAAGATTTCTTGCCAACAAATTTAAGAACCGCGGCGAGCCGCTCGATGACCTTTTGCAGGTCGGCTATCTGGGCTTGCTCAAGGCTATCGACCGCTTTGACCCCGAGCGCGGGCTCGAGTTCACGACGTTTGCCACACCTACCATTCTGGGTGAGATTAAGCGTCATTTCCGCGACAAGGGCTGGAGCGTGCGCGTGCCCCGTCGCTTGCAGGAGCTCTCGGCCAAGGTCAACCAAGCTACCGATAAGCTCACCAACGAGCTACAGCGTTCGCCCAAGGTTGAGGAAATCGCCGATTACCTGGGCGTGACCGTCGACGAGGTGCTCGAAGCCATGGAATCGTCCTCGGCCTATACCTCGGTGCCCATCGAGGCCCCCGGTGCATCCGATTCCGACGATGCACCTTCGATTCTCGACCGCTATGCCGATGATGACAATGAGCTCGACTTTACCGATGACCGCCTGGTGATTGAGGAGGCCATTCGCGATTTCTCGCCGCGCGAGCGCGAGGTAATCGAGCTGCGCTTTGTGAAGGGCATGACCCAGATCGAGATCGCCAAGAAGCTGGGCATCTCGCAGGTACAGGTCTCGCGCCTGCTGCGCCGTACCCTTAAGAAGATTCAGGACAAGATCGACCCCGACGGAGTGATGGTTCGTTCATGAATGAGCACCCCCTACAAACCGATCGCGTGCTGCGCGACACTCGCATTCTGACGCTGCGCATTTGGGCTGTTGTCGGCTGCATTGTTATTGCTGCTGTCATCTTTAACCTTATGGGCATCCTGGCACCGGTTATCGAGTTTCTCGCTGTTGGTTCCATCATTGCCTTTGTGATGTCCCCGATCACCAACTGGCTCGAGCACCATGGCGTGAATCGCGGCATCGGTTCGCTTATCGCGCTTATTGTTGTTGTTGCCGTGCTCGTCGGTGTCGTTTGCATCTTGTCGCCGATTCTCTTTGGTCAGATCATGGAAGTCCTGAGCCGCCTGCCCGAGCAGCTTCGTGTTGCGGGTGGCGATCTCAACGAGATGATCTCGCATGCCAAGACGCTCAACAACACGCCGCTCAAGGAGTATTTGGACGATAATCTTTCGTCGCTTGTTACCGTGGCATCGAAGTACGTGTCTCAGATCGCTGCCGAGCTTGGCCGCGGTGTGTTCCCGCTCATCACCAATACGGCCTCGCAGTTGTTCGTGATCTTCCTTGGTCTGGTGCTTGCGTACTGGATGGCCTGCGACTACCCTCGCATGCACCACGAGATTTGCACCATCATCGGTCAGGAGAAGGAGACCTCGTACCGCTTTATGGTCGCCATCCTTTCTCGCTCTGTCGGCGGCTACATGCGCGGTATGGTCGTGACGTCCATCTGCGGTGGTTTCCTCGCCTTTATCGGTTTTATGATCATCGGCCATCCGTATGCGGCGCTCATGGCTATCTTTACCGGCATCATGCATTTGGTTCCAGTCGTCGGTCCTTGGGTGAGCGCAGCAATCGCCACAGTGCTCGGTTTCATGTTCAGCCCCATGTTGGCGTTATGGACGCTCGTCGTGACGATGGTCGCGCAAAACGTCACCGATAACGTGATCTCGCCTAAGGTCATGCAGAGCTCGGTGCAGGTGCATCCCATCATGAGCCTCACGGCGCTCGTTATTGGCTCGGCACTCATGGGCCCCATCGGTATGATTATTGCCATCCCGCTTTGTGCGGCCCTCAAGGGTATCTTCGTGTACTACTTCGAGAATGAGACCGGCCGCCAGCTTGTGGCCTATGACGGCGCCGTGTTTAAGGGCACACCGTACCGCGATGCCGATGGCAACCCGGTCGCCGCCTACGACGCGCTCGGCGACGACACCTTCATTTACGAGTCCGAGCTCATCGGCAACGAGACTGCGCCCGAGGCCCAAGCGATGCCTAAGCCCGAGTTCGATAATCCCTGGATCAAGCTCTCGGGTTTGCAACCCGATGCCACGGGCTTCTTCAAGAATCCCTTCGCCAAGGACGATGACTCCAACTCGGACGACGATACCAAAACCGGCATCGACGGCTCCATGGACGATGATGACAACTAGCGGGGTAATTCGGATTAATATTCATACGCGCTAACATGCAATTTCGCTGAAGGGCCGGCATTGTGCCGGCCCTCTTTTTTGCACTTGCGCGGTGGGATGGTAATATCGTTACGTTTGAACTGTTTCGAAGTGAAACCGAGGAGATTCCCTCTATGAGTGCTGACTACCCGTCAATGACTACGGCCGAGATTCGCTCCAAGTTCCTCAACTTCTTTGAGGAGCGCGGTCTTAAGCTCTATCCTTCTTCGTCCCTCGTCCCCGACGATCCTTCGCTGCTGCTTGCCAACGCCGGCATGAACCAGTTTAAGGAGTACTACCAGGGCAAGAAGACCATGAAGGAGATCGGTGCTATCTCCTGCCAGAAGTGCGTCCGCACCAACGACATCGATTGCATCGGCGAGGACGGCCGTCACCTGTCCTTCTTCGAGATGCTCGGCGACTTCTCCTTTGGCGGCGTCTCCAAGCAGCAGGCTTGCGCCTGGGCCTTTGAGCTCATCACCAAGGAGTTCAAGCTGCCGCTCGACCGCCTGTACTTTACCGTCTTTACCGAGGACGACGAGACCCACGACGTGTGGCGTTCTCTGGGCGTTGCCGAGGACCACATCTCCCGCCTGGGCGAGGACGACAACTTCTGGGCCGCTGGCCCCACTGGCCCCTGCGGTCCCTGCTCCGAGATCTACTTTGACATGGGCGAGGAGGTCGGCTGCGGTAGTCCCGACTGCAAGCCCGGCTGCGACTGCGACCGCTTCCTGGAGTTCTGGAACCTCGTCTTTACCCAGTATGACCGCCAGGAGGACGGCTCCATGCCGGAGCTGCCGCACCGCAACCTCGATACGGGCATGGGCCTGGAGCGCATGGCCGCCATCATGCAGCACAAGACCGCCAACTACGACGGCGATCTGATGCAGCACCTCATCAAGCTGGGCGAGAAGATTAGCGGCAAGACCTATGACGCCGACGATTACTCCGGCGCCAGCCGCTCCCTGCGTATCATCGCCGACCACTCCCGTGCCGTCGACTTTATGATCTCGGACGGCATCCTTCCCGGTAACGAGGGTCGCGAGTACGTCCTTCGCCGCCTGCTCCGTCGTGCCGTGTTCCACGGTCGCCTGCTGGGCATCGAGGGCGCCTTCCTGACCAAGTTCATCGACGAAGTCAACGCTCAAATGGGCGAGGCTTATCCCGAGCTGCTCAAGAACGTCGCCCTCGTCAAGGGTATCGTCGCCTCCGAGGAGGAGCGCTTCTCCACGACGCTCGACAACGGCCGTGTTTACCTGGACGAGGCCCTGGCAGCGCTTGCCGAGGGCGCTGTGCTTCCGGGCGACGTTGCCTTTAAGCTGCACGACACCTTTGGTTTCCCCATCGACCTGACCGTCGAGATCGCCGGCACCGCTGGCCACGATGTCGATATGGACGGCTTCACTGCCTGCATGGAGGACCAGAAGGCCCGCGCCCGCGCCAATGCCAAAGGCGACGCCTGGGGCAGCTTCAACGACGTTTGGGTCGAGCTTTCCGACAAGGTCGCCGCGACTGAGTTCGACGGCTATGACAACGATGTGATCGAGGGCGCCAAGGTTGTTGCCATCGTGCGCAACGGCGAGTCCGTCGAGTCCGCTGCCGCCGGCGAGGACGTCGAGGTCGTTCTCGACCGCACTCCGTTCTATGCCGAGATGGGTGGCCAGCAGGGCGATGCCGGCGAGCTTTCCGCCGAGGGCGTTTCGCTGACCGTTTCCGATACCAAGAACCACAACGGCCTGTATGCTCACGTCGCCCACGTTGCCGAGGGCACGCTGGCCGTCGGTGCTACCGTGACCGCCGCGCTCGACGCCGAGCGCCGTGGTTTCCTGCGCCGCAACCACACCGCCACGCACCTGCTCGACGCCGCCCTTAAGCAGGTCCTTGGCGAGCACGTCTCTCAGGCCGGCTCGCTGGTGACGCCCGAGCACCTGCGCTTTGACTTCACGCACTTCGAGGCTCTGTCCTCCGAGCAGCTCAAGGCTGTCGAGGACCTGGTCAACCAGCAGATCTTCGCTTCCAAGCCGGTCGTGACCCGTGTCATGGGCATCGACGAGGCTAAGGCCGCCGGCGCTGTCGCTCTGTTTGGTGAGAAGTACGGCGATGTCGTCCGCGTCGTCTCCGTGGGCGCCGAGGACCAGCCGTTCTCCCGCGAGCTTTGCGGTGGCACGCACGCTGCCAACACTGCTGAGATTGGCCTGTTCAAGATCATTTCCGAGTCCTCTACGGGCTCGAATGTCCGTCGTATCGAGGCCGTGACCTCTAAGGGTGCTCTCGACTATATGGCCGACCGCCTGGCGCTCGTCGACGCCGCCGCCGCTGCGCTCAAGTGCCGCGTAGACGAGGTTCCCGCCCGCGTGGAGAACCTGCAGGCCGAGCTGCGCGAGACGTCCAATAAGCTCAAGAAGGCTCTGACCGGTGGTTCCTCCGACGCCATCTCCAGCGCCATCGAGGGCGCCGTCGAGCTCGACGGCTATAAGCTCGTTGTCGCTGAGCTCCAGGGCCTTGAGGCTGCCGACTTGCGCAACGTATGGGATACCGTGCATCAGAAGGTCGCCGGCCCTGTCGCTTGTGTCGTCGCCAGCGTGACTGAGAAGGGCACTCCGGCCCTGCTCGCTGCCGGCTCCGATGACGCCGTCAAGGCCGGTTTCCACGCCGGTAACGTGATCAAGCAGATCGCGGGTCTGGTCGACGGTCGCGGTGGCGGTCGTCCCAACATGGCCCAGGCCGGTGGCAAGAATGCTGCCGGCATCGCCGATGCCCTCGCGGCCGCTAAGACCGCGCTCGGCGCCTAAGAATCTAAGAAGTCGCTGTGGTTGCGCTCGCGCTGGACATAGGGGAGACCAGGATTGGCATCGCCGTCTCGAGCCGTGATGGCAAGATGGCGATGCCTGTCAAGGTGCTTCCGGCTGCCGAGGTCACCGGTATGGCCAAGACGTTCCGCTACCTGG
The DNA here is from genome assembly GCA_902496775.1 of uncultured Collinsella sp. Taxonomy (GTDB): domain Bacteria; phylum Actinomycetota; class Coriobacteriia; order Coriobacteriales; family Coriobacteriaceae; genus Collinsella. The sequence continues at coordinate 7,614 of CABVCF010000024.1, read as the reverse complement.
TTGAGGACTATGAGCCCGACATCCTGGTAAGCGGACGTCCCCTGACCATGGCCGGTGAGCCCGGCCCTCAGGCCGAGCGCGTTGCCGCTGTGGCGCAAAAGATTGCCGACGAGCTCGATCTTCCGTTGGAGTTTGAGGACGAGCGTCTGTCCTCGCAAGAGGCCAAGCGTATCCTGCGCGAGCAGGGACTCAACGAAAAGCAGATGAGGGGCAAGATCGACATGATTGCCGCCAGCCTGTTTTTGCAGACGTGGCTCGATCGTAAAAACGAGGAGGTTTCGCATGCCTAGTGCTTCCGATCCGCGCCAGCCGAATCGTACACAGCAGCCGGCGTCGCGCCCTGCCCAGCCTGGCCAGCGTCCGGCACAGCCGACGCAGCGCGCAGCTCAGCCTGCCGCGCGCCCGGCGCAGTCCTCCTCTCGTTCGGCCCAACCTACTCAGCGGACGGTTCAGCAGCCCACTGCTCGTACGGCCCAGCCTGCAGGCGGTACCCGCTTTAAGCAGCAGGCACCTACCCAGCGAACGCAGGCCCCCCAATCGCATTCGCATCACGCTCGCGGTTCGCATGGCGTTGCTCCGGCGACCCGCTCGAGTTACAACACGCATGCTCGTCGCGGTGCTCAAAAGAAGAGTTCTCCGGTTCCCATGATCATCGGCGTTGTGTTGGCGGTGCTCGCGCTTGCTGCGATCGCTTTCTTTGTCGTGCCGGCCGTCAAGGGCTTCTTTGGCGGTGAGGGTGCGAAAGTCGTTGCAGGCCAGCAGGTTACTATCACGATTCCCGATGGTGCCTCGGGTGACAGCATCGCTTCGATTCTCTCCGAGAATCATATCGTCGAAAATCCCAAGGATTATTATGCGGCGGTGAAAAAGCTCAACGCCGATATGTCGCTCAAGCCTGGTGATTATTCGTTCACCACACTCATGGATGCGACCAAGGTTGTTCAGCAGCTCATGGAAGGCCCCAACGCGGGCTCCAATGCGCTGACTATCCCTGAGGGCCTAACGGTCGATCAAGTCGCCGACCGTGTGGCCCAGGCCTACGACAGCATCTCTAAGGAAGACTTCCTCAACCAGGCCAAGGCCTCCAACTACGTTGACGACTATAGCTTCCTTAAGGGCGCCGCCAACGATTCGCTCGAGGGTTTCTTGTTCCCCAAGACCTATTCGCTGGGCGATTCGCCGACGGCCGATGACGTGATTCGCGCCATGCTCGATCAGTTTAAGACCGAGTACAAGTCGCTTGACTTTGCGAGCTGCGAAGCCAAGATCAAGGAACGCTACGGCGTGGAGATGTCCGACTACGACATCGTCAACTTGGCCTCTATCGTTGAGCGCGAGGGCCTCAACGCCGATCAACGTGCGCACGTGGCCTCGGTCTTCTACAACCGCCTTGCCGGCAAGCTCGACGGTCTGCGCTATCTCAACAGCGATGCGACCATGATGTATGTCACCGGTGGCGAGGTTACCGCCGACGACCTGCAGAGCGATAGTCCGTATAACACCTATAAACACGAGGGTCTGCCGCCCACGCCCATCTGCTCTCCGTCGCTCGAGGCACTCAAGGCCACGCTTGAGCCGACCGACTCCGATGACCTGTATTTCTACATTACGCAGGACGAGGAGTACTTCTCGCAAACCTACGAAGAGCATCAACAGTCTTGGAATTAGCATGAGGATTTTTAGCCCCAAACGTTACGTTGCCTCAGTCGATCGCATCGACCTTGATACCCTGTGGGCCGACGGCAAACGCGCCATTCTGCTCGATCGCGATAACACCCTGGTGCCGCGCGACACCGAGCAGGTTCCCGCCGCGGTTTCCGCCTGGCTCGATGCCGCCCGCGCCAAAGGCTTTAAGCTGTGCATGGTGTCCAACAACTGGCATCGCGATCAGGTCATGAGCTCTGCACGCGAGCTGGGACTCGAGGCCATCAGCCACGCCATGAAGCCGGCGCCGTTTGCCCTCAAGGCGGGTCTTAAGCGCCTCGGCGCCACGGCCGACGAGGCGGTGCTGATCGGTGATCAGCTCTACACGGACGTGTGGAGCGGCAACTTCGCCGGCGTCGATACCATCTTGGTTAAGCCGCAGGCGACGCAGGACCTGTGGTATACGCAGATCTTCCGTATCTTTGAGCGCCGGGCCCTGCGCGACCTTCCCTGCGAGGAATAGGTCTCGTCATGTCCCAGCACACCAAACACGGCTGCGACCATATCTTCTTTATCGGCTTTTTGGGCGCGGGCAAATCGACGCTCGCGCGCAACGTCGGCACCATGTTCAAGCGGCGTTTTATCGATACCGACCGCCTGGTCGTGCGCCGTTGCGGCAAGTCGGTAACCGAGATTTTTGAGACCGAGGGTGAGGGTCGTTTTCGCGAGCTCGAGACCTCGGCGCTCCGTTCGCTCCAAAGCGAGCGCAGCCTGTTGGTTTCGTGCGGGGGCGGTATCGTCGAAACGCCGGTGAATATTGAGCTGATGCACGAAATGGGTACGTGCGTGTACCTCGAGGGCGACTTTGAGGATTCGATTCGCCAGATTCGTCGGTCCGACACGCGCCCCGATTTCCGCTCGCCCGAGCATGCCGCGCGCCTGTTTGAGCATCGCCGTCCGCTGTATCGCCAGGCCGCCGATATTACCCTTGATATTCGCAACAAGTCCTTCGAGGACGTTTCCTACCTTTGTGCCGAGATGCTTTTGGAGCGTGGGCTGCTATGATTCGCCGTCAACTGATCAATTTCCAAAACCGCAGTGTCGATGTCCGCGTCGGATTGGGCGCGTTCGATGAGCTGTCGCGCATGTTTTCCTCGGCTGTGGGCAAGCCTAAGCGCGCGATGGTGGTTTGGAACGACGCCACATCCGAGCGTTTTGGTGAGGTCGTCGAGCATGCTCTGGTCGACGCCGGTTTTGCCGTGTCGCTGCTAGTCCTTGAGCTTTCGCCTGCTGGTGCCACGCTGGCCGATGCCGATGCGATCTTTGGCGCCCTGTCTGCCAACGGCATTACCTGCGACGATCTGGTTGTCGCCGTTGGCGATGCCGCAACCTGCTCGGTTGTTAGCTGGTGCGCCAACCAGTGGTGTGGCCGAACCGAGTGCGCGCTGCTGCCGACGACCTTCGACGCCATGCTCACGGTCGCGACGACCATGAAGCCGCTCGTCGCCTCGTCGGCCAATTCGCTTCCCGCCATCGCGTTCCGTCCCGAACCGGGCTTGGTCGTGTGTGACCTCGACCTTGTTCGCGAGGCGGACCCCGAGGACCTCAAGCTCGGCTATGTGGTACTTGTTGGCACCATGCTTTCGAGCAGCAAGTCCCGCTGGAATCAGTTTACTGAGACCGTCCCCGAGATTCTCGCGGGCGAGGAGGTCGCGCTCGTCAATGCCGTTCAATGGTCTCAGACTGCCCGTAAAGACGTACTGATGGCCACGAACCCGAGCGCCCGCCATGCGCTCGATTTTGGCAAGACGGGGGAGCGCACCCTGCGCACCTGCTTGGGCGATGCCGCTTCGCAGGTCCCTGCCTACCAGCTGTTGTCCGAGGGCATGCGCTTTGAGGCGCGCCTTGCCCACGACGCCTGCGACTTCGATATCGATTACGTCTTTGAGGTCGATGACTGCCTGGAGGACTTTGGTATCGAGGAACTTGCCTTCGATCTGGAGCCTGCCGCATATATCGAGGAGTTCCGCAAGCAGCAGTTCGCCCGCTCGAACCGCAGCATGCTGCCGCTGCCCGCAGCGCTCGGCGCCATTCGTCTAACGAGCGTTGAGGACGAGGTTCTTGAGCGCCACGCTCATGCCTACTTGGCTTCTCGCAAAGAACTTCTCTAAGATTTATTGACATCCATCGTCTTTCGTATCATGTTGAGGGGCGGGTTTTCAATCGGTTGCGGATCGCATACGATTCCGTACGTTGATTGAGACCCGTCCCGTCTTTATAGAGACAACAAGAAAGGAATCTGCATGTCTGAGTTTGCTGCCGGTCCTGCCGGTCGTATCGAGCGTGTCCGTGCCCTGATGGTCGAGCGTGGCTACGACGCCATCGTGGTGCGCGACGAGGCCAACCTTCGTTGGCTTACGGGCGTGAAGGGCGTCTTCGACTACACCTTCGAGTTCCCGCACGCTGCGTTTATTACGGCCGACCAGTGCCTGTTCCACACCGACTCGCGCTACCTCAACAGCTTTGAGGAGAACACGCCCGCCGGCAGCCCCTGGGTCTACGACATGGATGAGGGCACCATCCCCGGTTGGGTCGCCGGCAAGATTGCGGCCAACAAGTGCCGCGTCTGCGCTGTCGAGGACGATATGCAGATTAACTTCTACCAGGGTATTCAGCGCGGCCTGGAGGACCGCTCCGTTGCCTGCATGCTGCCGCTGATGCATGACGACATCCGCAAGATGCGCGCCATCAAGGATGCCGAGGAGATCGAGCTCATGCGCCATGCACAGTCGATTACCGATGCCGCCTTCCAGCATATGCTCGGCTTTATTAAGCCCGGTATGACCGAGAAGCAGGTTCGCAACGAGCTCGAGAATTTTATGTTCGCCAACGGCGCCGACAGCCTTGCCTTCGGCTCCATCGTGGCGAGCGGTCCCAACACCGCCAACCCGCATGCCGTCCCGAGTGACCGTGTTATCGAGAAGGGCGATTTCGTTCTCATGGATTACGGCGCGGGCTACTGCGATTATCGTTCCGACATGACGCGCACCGTCGTGATGGGCGAGCCTACCCAGGAGCAGCTCGACCTGTACGCGCTCGTGCGCCGTACGCACGAGGAGTGCGTCGCTGCCATCCATCCGGGCGTCGAGGGCAACGACATTTTCAAGCTTTCCAAGAAGATTATCGGCGATGCCGGCTATGGCGATTATTACAACCATGGTCTGGGTCACGGCGTGGGCATCGACATCCATGAGCTGCCCAACTTCAACCGCAGCAAGAACACCATCGAGGTCGGCTCGGTTATCACCATGGAGCCCGGCGTGTATCTGCCCGGTGTGGGCGGCGTGCGTCTGGAGGACTACGGCGTGGTCACCGAGAACGGCTACGAGCCCTTCACCAAGACCCCGCACGACCTGCACGTCATCGATTGCTAGCCCATTTCGATAGATTTTTGGGGCGGGGCGTCCGGAGCAATTCGGGCGCCCCGCGTTCTCTTTTTATGCGCTCGCTGCAGGCGCCGTCTGCAAGTGTATAATTTCGGTCGTATGTAATTTGGACGCTTGTGCGTTCTGCCCATAACAAGAAAGGTCGCTATGCCTACCATTTCTACCGCCGACTTCAAGAACGGCCTCGGTCTCCGCATTAAGGACAAGGTCTACACCATCGTCGAGTTCCAGCATGTCAAGCCGGGCAAGGGTGGCGCGTTTGTGCGCTACAAGACCCGCGACATCAAGAGCGGCCGCGTCGTCGAGAACACCTGCAACGCTGGCACCAAGTTCGAGAGCGTCATGCTCACCACCCGTGAGTTCCAGTACCTCTACAACGATGGCGCTGACTACATCTTCATGGACAACGAGACCTATGAGCAGGTTCCCGTTCCCGAGGACATGGTGGGCGAGAACTCCAAGTGGCTGCGCGAGAACGACATCTGCCAGCTGCTCTTCGCCGACGATGAGCTCATGGGCGTGACTCCGCCGATGTTCATCGAGACCACCATCGTCCAGACCGACCCGGGCTTTAAGGGCGACACCGTCCAGGGTTCCACCAAGCCGGCCACGATCGACACCGGAGCTGTCATCCAGGTCCCCATGTACCTCAACGAGGGCGAGGTCATCAAGGTTGACACCCGCGACGGCAAGTTCGTCTCCCGCGTCTAGCAACCAACTCTTCTAGGAGGACTCATGCCCCAGGAAATCAAGATTGACGGCATCGGCATTTCGCCCGATGTTCTGACCGCCATCGTCTCGCGCGCCGTGTCCGATGTCGAGGGCATCGCCTCCGTTGGCGTCAAGGACCTTGCCACCAACCTTGTCTCCATGATGCTCTCGTCCAAGGCCCCGGCTTCTGAGCCGGCGGTCGAGGCCGAGGTCGTTGGCGACAAGCTCGCACTCACCGTGCGTGTCGTGGTGTTCTTTGGCTATCCGTTCAAGAAACTCGCCGAGGCTGTTCGCGCCGCCGTGGTCGCCGCCATCGATGCCCAGGTGGGCGTTGAGGTCGAGCGCGTCGACGTTTGCATCGACGGTCTCGTTTTCCCCAAGGAGTAACCTTTGAGCCTTAAGGTTTATCGCGGGCGTACGCTTGCCCGCAGTCAGGCGCTGCAGCTGCTGTTCCAGGCCGAGGTCACGGACAGCCCGCTCGAGCGCGTCCTCGAGGGCGATTTCCTGATCTCGAAGGGCCCCCTCGACCCCTATGCGCTGGAGCTGTGCCGCGGTGCCTACGAGCATATCGATCGCATCGACTGTGCCCTGCGCGCCGTCGCCAAGAACTGGGATCTTATGCGCATGCCCGGCGCCGACCGCAATCTGCTGCGTATCGCCGTTTACGAGATGCGCTTCCTCACCGACGAGGAGGTCTCGGACGCCATCGTGATCAACGAGGCTGTCGAGCTTGCCAAGGCCTATGGCACCGACCAGTCCGCGTCGTTCGTCAACGGCGTGCTGGGCAAGATCGCTCGCAGCGAGGAGCTGCCGGGTGAGGACCTGTACCAAGAGCTGCTGGCCGAAGATCGCGCCCGCGAGGAGGCCCAGGCTGCCGAGGCTGCCGCAAAGGTTGCGGTTGCTCAGGCTGAGGCTGGCGTGCTGGCCGAGGATTCGGACGCCGCCGAGGCTGACATCGACTCCGTCGAGGAGTAGTCATGCCAGAGGGTTCTGTCCGTAACTTTGATGAGATCTCGGACCGTCTGGATCAGATCATCGCTACCGTTCGCTCCAAGGATACCTCCTTGGAGCGTTCGCTCGATCTGTTTGACGAGGCGATTGAGCTGGGCTCCCGCGCGGTCGACATGGTCGATAAGTTTGAGCTGACGCCGCGTGAGGCCGACAAGCTCGAGCAGGAATACGATGAGGATGCGGCAAACGAATCCCAGGATAGCTAGGCCGCATCTCCGGATACGAATGGTTGATGGCATTCATGAAACGCGTGCGTCTTGATGACGAACTGATTTCACAGGGCATCTGCGCCGATCGCGCGGATGCCCTTCGCACTCTTATGGCCGGCTTGGTCTCGAGTGGCGGTGAGCGCTTGACTTCGCCGGGCCTTAAGGTGATCCCGGGGCTGCCGCTGCACGTGAAGGGGCGCATTCCCTATGTTGGCCGCGGCGGTCTTAAGCTCGAAGGCGCGCTTGATGCGTTTGGCATCAATCCGACGGGTCTTGCCTGTCTGGATGTGGGCTGCTCTACCGGCGGTTTTACCGATTGCCTGCTCAAGCGCGGAGCTGCGACCGTTGTCTCGGTGGACGTGGGTCGCGCCCAGTTCGATTGGTCGTTGCGTCAGGACGATCGCGTGACGCTGCTTGAGCGCACAAACGTGACGCAGCTGCCTGAGCTTGGCTATTCCGGCGCCATCGACCTGGCTGTGTGTGATGTCTCGTTTACCAGCATCGCGAACATTATCGATGCGGTGCTGGCGTGCCTGGCGCCTACGGGTGCATTCTGCACGCTCGTAAAGCCGCAGTTTGAGGCTCCGGCGGCG
>CABVCF010000023.1 GCA_902496775.1 uncultured Collinsella sp. | reverse complement strand
CGGGCGACCGCCCCGCCATCGAGCGCGACCCGAACTCTCCCCTTCTAGCTGCACTCAAGTGCGCAGCAGACGATGTGACGGACGCGGACACGACCGTCGGCTTCTTTACCGGCTACACCGACACCGCCGTCATTGCCGGCAAGACAGGTAACCGCAATTGCATGAGCTACGGTCCCGGGTCGCTCGCGCTCGCGCACAAGCCCAACGAATATGTGCCCCACGCCGATATCGTTCGCTGCCAGAGCGTGCTGATCGCGCTCGCCGACAACATACTCTGGGGCGCGGATAGCCAAGTTGGGGCATAATAAGCCGCGAATAAACCGACTCGCGCGTAAGGACCGCCCATGAAAGCACTTCCGTTTCCCTGCATCCGCCCGGCTCAGGACCGCGTGCTCGAGGCGCTGCCCGCAATGGGCAGCATCCTGAGCGGCAACGATGCTCTGCGCGGAGCCATTGCCGATGGCCTGATGCTCAAGGACCCGGGTGCAGCGTATTACGTGTACGAATGCTCGGGGGAGCCGGGGCGCGTGACGGGCGTTGTGGCGATCTGCCCGGTTAACGTGCTGACGGCTAGCAATGAGGCTGCCGCCGAGAGCGTCGACGCACTCGCCGCCGCGCACGCGATCGCCGAGCTCAAGGTGCAGCCGCGCCCCGTGTCGCTCGCCTACGAGGCGTCGCCCGTCATGGACATCATCCTGAGCGCTGCCAAAGAGGGCGCCTCGCTCTACGCCGTCACCGATCCTGCGGGCATCACGCACCGCGTGTGGGAGGTCAAGCGCGAGGACGCCGTCGGCGCCATCCGTGCCATGCTCGACCAGGCGCCGGAGCCGGCACTGGCCGACGACCCTGCCTACGCTACCGCACTAGCCGGGGCATCACAGCTCCTGGCCGACGATGCCCGTGCCGCCGGTACCTACAAGGGCAAAGAGCCGTTCAACTTTGCCGTAGCTGTGTTCTTCCCCGCCGCGCAGGTCGCCAGCGGCGCGCCGCGAGTTCCGACGGGTTTGCTCACGCACCAGGTCGCGCGGTTCTAACAAGACCAGACCGCCCAGCACAAAAATCGGCAGCTCAACAAACAGGGGGCAGAGATGCAGCAGGTACATGCATCTCCGCCTCTTTTGCGTCGAGAAGTTATGCCGGCGACCCGTGCCGCCGCGCTCGCGTTATCCGCGCTGCGGACCCGCAGTAGCCACGAGCGGTTCAAGCCCCAGCTCGCGCGCGTAGTCTTCCTGCGTAAAAATCTCAACCAGTTCAAACGTATCCGTCGCATCATCAAACGCAAAGTGCAGCACCGAGCAGTTGCCCGGCACGCGATCGCGCTCGTCAGCCGCCGCACCCTTCACATGGTCCATGAACTCCTTGATGGCCGAGCCATGGCTTACCGCGAGCACGCACATATGGTCCGGACGCTGCATAAGATCGGTTATCGTCGCCGCCATGCGCTCACGCACCTGCATCTGGCCCTCGCCGCCAAACTGACGATAGAAATCTCGCCACGGGCGCTCGGGCATAAGCATCACGCGCTCGGCCTCAAAGTCGCCAAAGAACCACTCACGCAGACCGTCCAGGCGCTCGTACGTCATGCCCGGCCACAGGTTGGCGATGGTCTGTTCGGTGCGGTGCAGCGTAGAGGTGTAAACGTGGTCGGGCTCAATGCCGCGCGCACGTAAAAACATGCCGGTGCGCGCCGCCTGGTCGCATCCCAGCTGCGTGAGCGGCGAGTCACTCCAACCCTGAATGATGCGCTTAAGGTTGAATATTGTCTGCCCATGACGAACCAGATACAGGTCTTTATTCATAGGAGTCCTTTCGTTCGTTACCAACCCAAGAGCGAAAACGCCCCGTCGCAATAGCCAAAATGAAGCACGGCACCGTTGTCGGGTAGCTCTCCCCTGCCAGTCACATACTCAAGAAACTCCTGGCAGGCTGAGCCGTGGGAAACCGCCAGCACGCAGTCGTGCTGCGGCCTGGCCATGATGCGGGACAGCGCCGCGACCATGCGCGACTGAAGCTGCACTTCCGACTCGCCACCAAAGGCAACCGGATAATCACCCCAGGGCTGCGACGGCATATCGCGATTTGATGTGCCCTCCAGCGAGCCAAAATGCCACTCACGCAGGTCATCGACCAGCTCAATGGAACGACCCTCGCCAACGATAAGCTCGGCCGTATGCCGCGCCCGGCCCAACGGCGAGGAATACACATGATCAAAGGCCACGCTACGCGCCGCAAACGCCGTACGCGCCGTCAGCGCCTGCTCGCGCCCGCGCGCCGTAAGCGGCGAATCGTGCCAGCCCTGCAAAATGCTCTGCACATTGAGCTCAGTCTGCCCATGCCGCACCAAATACAGATCTGCCACACACCCTCCCCTCGTACCACCACAAAGGGGACAGGAGCCTTTGTGGTGATTTTGTCGCCGGATTGCACCGCAACGACGCACAACTACAGCAGCACGTCGGCAAGCGGACGCTTGGGTACGTGGTGCACCCGCGCCTCGTCGCGCCAATAATTGATGGAGCCGTCGGGGTTGGAATCGATCGCATCGATCACCTGTGTCTCGGCCGGAACGCCAAACGCCATGATCAGCTTGAGCTCATACTTGTCGTTATCGAGCCCCATGGCATCGATCGCGTGGGGCGTAAAGGCCTTGAACATGCAGGCTGCCACCTCGGGCGTGGCGCTGCGGGCGGCGAGCATCATCGTCTGCGCGGCAATGCCCGTGTCGACCTCGGTAATGGGAGCGGCGGGCTTGCCCGGAACGGCGCGCTCAGCAAGAATCGCGATGTAGCCGGTCGGGCGCTCGCCCTCATCGGGACCCGGCCAATCCTTGAGCGCACCGGCCCATGCAAGCTCGTCAAATACACGCGCGCAGTCCTCTGCACCGCTTACCACATGAAAACGCAGACGCTGAGCATTGGCACCACAGGGAGTCAGGTGCGCCAGCTCCGCCAGCTCAAGCAAAAGCTCATGCGGCACGCGCATGGACTCGTCAAAGCGACGGCACGTGCGGGCGCAGCGAACCAACGCATCAAACGCGTCCAAGCCGAGCTTTTCGCAACCCTGCTTTGCCATCGACTCAGCGCTTACCGGCGCTGCGGGAACTGCTTCGTTCATAGGGACCCCCAATACAAGCCAATTGTCCTTAGGAAAATCTAACCTAAAACGTAGGCAATAACGAACAGGGCTGCAATGTTCTACAATTGTTGATTAATCCTCACTGGAGCGGGAACAAAAGTAACAATTCGAGAATGTGGGGCGGCAATTCGTCCTTCCCGCCCCATGCATCGGCGCCCTTGGGCGATACTTGTTGCAACACTTTTGGCGTACGCCGCACGGAGAGCAATGAACGCGACGTGCACAGCACGGAAAGGAGACATTATGGGCATCTTTAAGAACGATGACCAAAAATCGAGCCAGTTTGGATTTGACGAGAAAAGCATGGCGGGCAAAGCCGTCAAGGCCGTGCGCTGGATCTACGCCATCACGGGCGTCGTGGCGTTCATTGCTGGTATCGCGCTGCTTTTTGCACCCGCCAAGTCCCTCGTCTTTTTGACGACCGTCCTGGGCTTCTACTTTGTGATTACGGCAGCCATCAGGCTGTTCACTGCCATTTTTGAGCCGCTGCTGCCCACCGGCTGGCGCGTGACGAGCATCATCTCCAACCTACTCATTATCTTGGGCGGCGTCATAATCCTGCGCAACCAGGCCTTCTCGACCGCGACGCTCACCACGATGGTGGTTATCGTGGCCGGCTTTGGCTGGATTGTCGAAGGTGTCATGTCCATTCTGGAGTCCGAGCTTTCGTCCAACCGCGCCCTCGCTATCCTGAGCGGCGCACTCTCCATCATCGCCGGCATGTTCGTGTTTATCTATCCGCTGTGGTCGGCCAAGATGCTCGTTATCTTTAGCGGCGCCGCGCTGCTGGTGTTTGGCGTTACGCTGATTGTTCGCGCTATTCAATTTGGCAAACTGGTGTACTAGATGCCGCGAACGCTCTTTATTGATGCCGACGCCTGCCCGGTCACGCGCGAGTCGATTGATTGCGCGCGGCGGGCGGGCGTCGCCGCTGTTATCGCCGGCAACAGCACGCAAAACCTGGAACGGCACATTCGCCGCGACGACCCGCGTGATGCCGAGCACGCGCGACGCGGCTTTTGGGTCACGACGCTCGATGTGAGCGTGGGCGCCGACAGCGCCGACTTTGCCATTGTCGAACGCCTGCAGGCGGGCGACGTAGTCGTGACGCAGGACATTGGCTTGGCGAGCATGGTGCTCGGCCGCGATGCCGCCGCAATCGGTGTGCGCGGGCGCGTCTACGACAAGGCGACCATCGACATGCAACTGTTTATTCGCCACGAGGAAAAGAAGGTGCGCCGCGCCGGCGGACGCACTCGCGGACCGGCGGCATTTACCAGCGAAGACCGGGCTCGCTTTAAGCGCAACCTCACCGAGCTGCTGCGCTAACCAAGGTAGATTTTTGGGACATGTCCGGAAATCTGCTTTTTTGCTTTGGCGATTGACACGCATCCAACGCCCAGGTCATGGCGGTAGATTTTACGGCATGCCCCAGTTTTTACGGCATGCCCCAAGCATCTACTTAGAGGCCAAAGGCAGAAAGGATAAGACCCCAGCCCGCACCGATGACGTACATCATGATCAGGAACAGGACGTTTTCGCGGGCGCTGCGGTTGGTGCGGAACAGCACCAGGTAGCCCACACCAGCAGAGATGAGCGTGCCGGCGAGCATCGGGGCCAGCTGCAGCGCGCCTTCCAGGTACAGTTGTGTGATGACGACGCTGGCCGAGCAGTTGGGAATCAGGCCGACAAGCGCCGAACCCAGGACGGCGAGCGTCTCGTTGCCACGCAGGAACTGCTCGATCGCGGACTCGCCGAAGGTCTCGAGCACGGCGACCAGAATCAGCGTCACCAGAAAAATGAATACCGATACCTGCACGGTGTGCGAGATGGCGCTGCGAATAATCGACAGGAGGGGCGCGCCCTCGTGAGAGTGGGAGTGACCGTGGCCATCATGGTGTTCATGCTCGTCCTCATGACCGTGATCGTGGCCATGTCCGTGTTCGTGCTCGTCCTCGTCTTCATCGCAACCGCAATGGTCGCGCTCGCACAGCTCATGGATGTGATCGGCGCTCACGCCCGCCTCGGCCACCTCGTCGATGATGTCACCGCCAGTGTGGTCGTCGTGCGCGCAGTTCACATGAGCCGGATTAGCAGCGGTCCCCAGCACGGTACGGCGAATCGCCGCATGTGCGCGAGCGTTACGACGCAGGCCGCGAATGGCGGCGTCCACGATAAAGCCCGTGACCAGCGCGATCAGTGCCTTCGAAGCCAAAAGCATCGCCATGGTCTGCACGGGCACCTGCTCGGCGAGCAACAGCGGCAGCATCTCATCGGAAGTCGAAAGGAACACCGCCACCAACGTACCCAATGTCACGACACGACCGGCATACAGCGTGGCCGCCATTGCCGAAAAGCCGCACTGCGGCACCATGCCCAGCAACGAGCCAACCACGGGGCCCGCGGCACCGGCGCGCTTGATGGCGCCGTTAACGCTGTCGCCCGCAACGTGCTCCAGGGTCTCGAGGGCCAGATACGTCACCAACAAAAACGGCACCAGCGACAGCGTGTCCTTGCCGGCGTCGAGCAAAATATCAATCAGCAAATCCATGAAGGATGGAACCTTTCGTGTCTTTCGGCAGCATTGTAAAAGTCCTAGCGGTCAACTAGGGTATTGTAGTTGACCTAGGCGTGGTGCCAATAGTTGCCCATGGTAAACTATCATCTCGCCACATCTTAATGACCCTGAGCCGCACGACGCGGCCCATCCAAGGAGAAGTTATATGAACGTTTCACAAGCACTCGAATACGAGCGCCAGCCGTTTATTCCCATGTTTATCTATGGCGATCACGGCGCCATGGAGTCCGAGCGCCAGAAGGGCGAAGAGGCCCTTAAAGTGCTCGAGACCGAGTACTTTACCGCCGAGGGCGACCCCAGCTTCGACTTTGCCACCGTGCGCGACCTGGCCGACCGCAACCGCGACCTGTGCGACCAGATTGGCGAGGCACGCCTGCGCAACGTGACGCCCGCGACGCTTTCGCGCGGCCTGTCCGATGCCGACACCTGCGCCGCCATCGGCAAGATGCAAAAGCGCACCGCCGCGTCCGTCATGCGCGAAATCCGCGGCGACCGCGACGCGCTCGGCGTGGCCTACGCCCGCAAGCCCATCCAAGGCACCGTGCTCGGCATCGACATCGAGACCACCGGCCGTGCACCCGAGCGCGGCTACATCATCAACGTGGGCTGGGAGATCATGGAGCTCACCAGCGACGCCGTCCCGCACGACGCCGAGGCACACTACTGCGGTCTGCCCGACATCTACCGCGGCGAGGATGTGCCGTTGTCGAATATCCACCACATCACCTGGGACGACATCGACGGCAAAAAGCCGTTCCGCGAGAACAAGGAACTGCAGAAGCAGCTGCTCAAGCTCATGAAGAAGTACCCGTACATGGCACACAACGCCGCGTTCGAGGACAGCTGGTTCAAGATCCACCTGGACGGCTACGCCGAGGCACGCCGCGCCGGCAAGATCATCGTCATCGACTCGCGCCAGATCTGCCGCAGCCTGGATGCCGACGTGCGCTCGCTCCCCCGCGAGTCCGCCCCCGCTGCGCTCGAGAACTGGGCGCGTCGCCGTGGAACCCTCGCCGCCGACGCGAACGAGCAGCATCTGGGCCTGGACGACACCGACCTCATGCTCCGCACGGTTCAGGCCGAGTTCAACCTCAAGAACCTGTTTGCCAAGTAGAAACGTCTACGACAAACTCCGGCGTAGATCACAAGCGGCCTCGCAGCGGGAAACCTCGCAGCGGGGCCGCCCTACGTTCCACAGATAGATCTGCCATCACAAATTCTGAACCCTCATTTTGAACGATTTCGGCCAATTCCCGACACGTAATTCGTTGTCGGATGGTGATGCATCGATATCAAATGTGCAGCAATTGAGTATTTCTATGCTATAGCCGAGCTGCGAAAACGTTTATTTATGGCATACCAACCCATAATTGCGTCAAGCTTTTGGACAGCATTTGGTTAGACCTCTAAAACGGCTTTTCCACTCAGCGCCATCAACACGGCATTAGCTGACACGATATATACCATGAGTATCGTATTGTCACATACCACTGCAAAAGCGGTCTACCAGGCCGCGCATTCGGTGTCTGCGAAAGGCATCGAGTCCTGTAACCCTGCCGCGATTTACGGATCATGTCCCACCGGAACGCTCCTTGACGCAGCCGCAGAATGGCTCACCAAACATGATGTTTCCCTCGGCACAAATGATTCCCTCGAGGTGATGGTGTTTGATCGCAGGAATGCGCGCTATGCAATGAACTGTCAATGCCACGTTTCGTCAAAACGATTCTCGAACTCACGCTTTATAGAGCTTGAAGATGGCATCTTCATTGTTAGCGTTGAGCTTTGCGCACTTCAGGCCGCCACCTATCTCCCTTTTCGCGAACTGGTGGAGTACTACTTTGAATTGTGCAGCGCTTTTTCCCTTGGAACCGACTCTTCCACCTCCTATACCGAGCGTTTCGCGCTCACCTCGACCGAGAGGTTAAAGCAGTTCTTTAATTCCATTACCAGATGCGACGGTTTGGCCCTTGCCCGAAAGGCAATCCAATGTGTGCGCGACGGATGCCGGTCTCCCATGGAAACGGCCTTTGTCATGATGCTAACGCTGCCCAAAAGCGAAGGAGGGCTTGGTATTAAGGGAATTGAGACCGATTACGAGGTGCAGGTCACCACTGCCGCAAAGAATCTCACGAGACGCAAAAAGTTCTTTATGGATGCGTATCTAAAGAAATCTCGCACAGACATTGAATACAACGGTTTTTATCATGACGCGGAAGAAGACCGCGCCATCGATGAGGAGCGCAAGAATGCACTTGCGTCCATGGGGTACGGAATCATCACCGTCAGCCGTTATTCCTTTATGCATGCCAGTTCTTTCGTTAGGGTCATGAAAGCAATCCAGCGGAAAGAGGGCGTACGCCCCTCGCGTCTGCCAAAAGACTTTCAAATCATGCAAGAGGACCTGAGACAGTTTGTGCTCAGAAGGTTTATAGAAGAGAAAAGGCGAATTCAGAAGCAGCTTCGCCAGGATTCCGAAGAGCGCCAACGAATCGACCTCGAAAAAGCAACACTCGAAGGTATCACGCTGGATGACCCGACAATTAATGAAGTTCCGGCAATCGATGACATGCAGACTGTCGAATCCGACAGCCCATCATTTGCCCAAACAAGCAGTCTCACGCCCGAGGGCAAGGTCTTCGGTGCCGGAAACTAGGCCGGCTAACAAGGTGGGTACCCTAACGATGTGCAAAATTGCGAGTATTCAGCAGGGTCGGCCCTCCAGCACCCACAAGTTAATCCAAATGAGAAACAAAGACGCTATCGAACGGGAACGTTAGGCAACACTTGAGGAAGATCTTGTCTGTTTACCGCCCTTGGATAACTCTTGAGCGGTTTTATTTGGCCTGGAATAGATAAACAGACCCCCTATAGTTGCAGAATACTCCATTTTTTGCACGGCACGAGGGTACCCACCTTGGCATCGACTATCAAAAAACGCTCAGTCCGGGATCTCGTCCACTATTCCCCATCATTTTGTACAACGAATTACCTGAACGTCATTGACATATGAACATGCACTCATATAATCAAAAGTAAATTATATGAGCGCATGTTCATATGAAAGGATATTGCAATGAGCATCCGCGTTGATGAAACGAAACTCGACATCGAGGCCACCGAACCCGCGATCCCGACCACCTGCTCGCCCGAGGACCTTCCCGACGAGGAGCTTCTCTACGACCTCGCCGACCTGTTCAAGGTCTTCAGCGACACTACGCGCATCAAGATCCTCTATGCCCTCATGGGCCGCGAGCTCTGCGTGGCAGACATCGCCGAAGCGACCGAAACCTCGCAGTCCGCGGTGTCGCACCAGCTGCGCACACTCAAGCAGTCGCACCTGGTTAAATTCCGGCGCGACGGGCGCAATATCCTCTACTCGCTCGCCGACGACCACGTCTACACCATGCTCAACCAGGGCATGAGCCACATCTGCGAATAGCAGCCAACCACGGTACCAGCGCGGCCTGCACCCAAGCCGCAAATACAGGGAAAGGAACCCACCATGAAAAAGCAGTTTAAGCTCGACGAGATCGACTGCGCCAACTGCGCGCGCGAGCTTCAGGACGAGCTGGCCAAGCTCGAGGGCGTCAAGTCCGTTTCGGTCAACTATATGACCCAGAAGCTGACGCTCGAGGCCGATGACGCCGAGTTCGACGAGGTCCTCGACCGCGTTGTGGAGTTCACCGCCGACGCCGAGCCGGACTGCGAGATTATTCTCTAGCCCAGGTTTACGCCAACCTGCAAGGCCGCGCTTGCTGCGGCCTTTGCTCGCGAAATTATATGAGCGAATGTTCATACATTCAAATGGGAGGATACGAGTCATGGCCACCGCCGACCCCAAAAAGAAAAAGAAGAAGCGCAAGAAAAAAGAATCACTCGAGCATAGGCGCAACCGCATCCTGGTAGCGCTGGGCATTTTTGCCGTGGTGTACGCCCTCGATGAGTTCGGCACCCTTACCGCCGCATTCGGCACCCCGGGCGACATCTACGCCAGCTTTGTGCTGTTCCTCGTGCCGTTTTTGATTGCCGGCTACGACGTACTGCAAAAGGCATTCAATAACATCCGCCGCGGCAAGGCCTTCGACGAGAGCTTCCTCATGGCCGTCGCGACCATCGGCGCGTTTGCCATGGTGCTCTTCCCCGATACCGACCCGCACATGGCCGAAGGCGCCGCCGTCATGCTGTTCTACCAGGTCGGCGAGCTGTTTCAGGCGTACGCCGTGGGCAAGAGCCGCAAGTCGATCAGTGCCATGATGGACATCGCGCCCGACTACGCTAACGTCGAGCAGCCCGACGGCACACTCGAGCAGGTCTTCCCCGATGACATCGCCGTCGGCACCGTGATCGTGGTCAAGCCCGGTGAGCGCGTGCCTATCGACGGCGTCATCGTCGAGGGCGAAACCCAGCTCGACACCGCCGCTCTCACGGGCGAGTCAATCCCCCGCCCCGCCAAGTCCGGCGACGACATCATCAGCGGCTGCATCAACATGACGGGCCTCATCCACGTGCGCACCACCAAGCCCTTTGGCGAGTCCACCGTCGCACGCGTCCTGGAGCTCGTGCAAAATGCCAGCGAAAAGAAGGCGCGCACTGAGAACTTTATCACGCGCTTCGCCCGCGTCTACACGCCCGCCGTCACCGGCGCTGCCGCGGTACTCGCGCTCGGCGGCGGCTTGGTCACCGGCGCCTGGTCCGACTGGATCCTGCGCGGCCTGACCTTCCTGGTCGTCAGCTGCCCGTGCGCGCTCGTGATTAGCGTCCCGCTCAGCTTCTTTGGCGGCATTGGCGGCGCATCCAAGCTGGGCGTCCTCATCAAGGGCTCCAACTACCTCGAGACGCTCGCCGATGTGGACACCGTCGTCTTTGACAAGACCGGCACGCTCACCAACGGCACGTTTTCGGTCGTGGCGGTACACCCCGAGGCTGGCTACACCGAGCAGTCGCTGCTTGAAGTCGCAGCTCTTGCGGAGTCGTTCTCCGATCACCCCATCGCGCAGTCCGTGCGTGTCGCCTACCAGGGCGAGGTCGACCCCAAGCGCGTTAGCAACTCCGCCAACGACGCGGGCCACGGCGTGACGGCAACCATCGACGGCAAGCACGTCGTCGTTGGCAACGCAAAGATGCTCGCCGCGGCCGGCGTTGAAGCACCGGACTGTGAGGTTGTCGGCACAATCCTCCACGTGCTTGTTGACGGCGTGTACGCCGGCCACATCGTGATTGCAGACACCGTTAAGGCCGATGCCGAGCAGACGATCCGCGACCTGCACGCCGCCGGCGTCAAGCGCACCGTCATGCTCACGGGCGACCGCGAGGAAGTGGCTGCTGCGGTGGCCAAGCAGCTCTGCCTCGACGAGTTCCACGCGCAGCTGCTGCCGGGCGATAAGGTCGAGCGTGTTGAGGCGTTGCTTGCGAGCGAGAACGGCAAGGGCAAGCTCGCTTTTGTCGGCGACGGTATCAACGACGCACCCGTGCTTACCCGTGCCGATGTGGGCATCGCCATGGGCGCCATGGGCTCGGACGCCGCAATTGAGGCGGCGGACGTCGTGCTCATGGATGACAAGCCGTCCAGCATTTCCCGCGCGATCCGCGTGGCACGTAAGACCATGGCGATTGTCTGGCAGAACATCATCTTTGCGCTGGGCGTTAAGTTGCTGATTCTGGTGCTTGCGGCACTGGGCATCGCCAACATGTGGCTTGCCGTGTTCGGCGACGTAGGCGTGGCGATTATCGCCATCCTGAATGCCATGCGCGCGATGGGTGTCAAGAACCTGTAGCGTTCGTGGGCTGTCCGGCCGGGACCGGGCTTGGTTTTGAAAACGTCCTCGCGCATGAGGCCCGTCTTTCCTGCTCCTGCGGAGCAACGGAAAGGCGGGCCTCGCGCTGTGGAATGTTTTCAAAACCAAGCCCGGCCCCGGCCTGCGGTGACGTAGGTAGCAGTTCTTGGGCATCGCTTGCTGGCGGGGTTCCTTTGCTGAAATGGACTTGGCCGAAAGGACCACTGGTCCCGGTCGCTGGTTCGCGCTTTGCGCGAACTCCGCGCTACTGGGGGACAGTTAGGCTTCTGTTGTTGGACCCACTACATCTTCCCGGCCCAACATCGCCCGTAGCTTCTCAAAGCTTTCCTCGCTCAGGCAGTGCTCCATGTGGCAGCCCTCTTGCGACGCGACCTCAGCCGAAACACCCGCATCCTCTAGCAGCCCCACGAAAAAGCAGTGACGCTCCCACATTTGGCGAGCGACCTCCAGACCACGCTCCGTCAGATGAACGTCGCGCTTGCCCATTTCGACATAGCCGTTGCTTTCCAGCGTCGCCATGGCCTTGGAAACGCTCGCCTTGGTTACGCCGAGGTACTCCGCAACGTCGATCGAGCGCACGATGCCCTGACGTTCCGACAGAACGTAGATCGATTCGAGATAGTCTTCTCCGGATTCACGTAGGGCCATGGGCCGCCTTTCGCGATGATTGCTAGTTAGCCTTTGGATACTTTCCACGGCTAACTTTACCGCAAAAGTTGCCTATGTCTTACTACGTTGTTTAAAAAGTTAACCGTGTTTCACAAAACGCACGGGACGAAAACAAAACGGGGACACACCCCGCAAGGAGCGTCCCTAGCTGCCGGCAGAAAAGGAACGTCCCCAAGTGCCGGGTCGCAGCTACACGAGTCCAAAGTGCTTCGCGGCGTTGTAGATGCCGTCATCGTCTACGGCGGTCGTAACGTAGGTCGCTGCGGCCTTCACAGTCTCCTGCGCGTTGCCCATGGCCACACTAGTGCCCACGGCGGCAAACATCGACAGGTCGTTCTCGCCGTCGCCAAAGGCAATCGCCTCACTCGCGTCGATGCCCAGACGCTCCAGCGTCGCCGCCACACCCAGGTCCTTGCCGCCGTTGGCCGGAATAATGTCGCAGAACAGGTCGCACCAGCGCGTGGTGAGCGAATGCGACACGGCGTCGGTCACGATATGTTCGTCGGCCGGGTCCACAAAGGCGCAAAACTGGTAGACCGGTGCGTCAAAAGCGTGCTCAAACGGCTCCTCGTGGTAGACGATTCCCGCGTTGCTGCCAGCCGTCACCACGCGCTCGGACAGGCGGTTCACAAACGAGTTCTCGCCCTGCATGCACAGCGAGTCGTAGCGCCCCTGCGCCACCTGGTCCACAATCACCGCGACGTCGTCCGGATCGATCGGGCAGCTGCGGTAAACCCCCTCGGAATCAAAGCAGTGCTGGCCCGAAAGCGTAATGTACGCATCCCAGCCCAGGTCGAACAGCCAGTCCGGCATCTGGTAGGTCGGACGGCCCGTGGCGATCACGCACGCAATCCCCTGCTCGCGAAAGCTGTCGAGCACCTGCTGCGCCGACGCCGGAATCCGGTGGGTCTTAAAGCTCAGCAGCGTACCGTCGATATCGAAAAACGCGGCTTTGATCATTCTCGCCTACTCCTCGCCCTCGAGCTTTTCGCTCGCCTCGAGCCACGCCATCTCCAGCTCGTCCATGGCAGCGTGAGCCTCGTCGATCTTTGCCTGCTGCTCGCCGAGCGCCGTGTAGTTGGTGGGATCGACTTGGGCCATCGCGGCCTCGGCCTCCTCAACGCGGGTGCGCTGCGTCTCCATCTTGCGCTCGAGCGAACTCACCTCGCGGCGGAGCTTCTGGCGCTCGGCGTTGGACAGGCCGTTGGGCTGACCGCTCGACTTGGGCTTTTCGGCCGCAGCTGCCGCGGCACCGGTGTCGAACGTGCCGGTCTTGGCGCTCGGCGCGCCCACGGGCTCGCCCTCGGCGGTAGCGTTGCACAGGCGCAGGTACTGGTCCACGCCACCGGGCATATGCGTCAGGTGGCCGTCAAGCAGCGCCCACTGCTGGTCGGTCACGCGCTCCATCAAAAAGCGGTCGTGCGTCACCAGAATCAGCGTGCCGGGCCAGCCGTCGAGCAGGTCCTCGACAATCGCGAGCATGTCGGTATCCAGGTCGTTGCCAGGCTCGTCCAGGATGAGCACGTTGGGCTCGTCCAGAATCGTCAGCAGCAGCGACAGGCGACGGCGCTGGCCGCCCGAAAGATCGCCGATGCGGCTCCAGAGCTGCTGCGTCGTAAATCCCAGGCGCTCGCAGAGCTTCTCGGGCGAAGTTTCCTTGCCGTCGATGACGTAGTACTTCTTATAGTTGCTGAGCACCTCGCGAATCGTGTCGCCCATGTAGGGCTCGAGCTCCTCGAGCTGCTGCGACAGCACGCCAAAGCGCACTGTCTGGCCGATCTTTACACGGCCGCGCGTGGGTTCAATCTTGCCCTGGATCACGTCGAGCAAGGTCGACTTGCCGGCGCCGTTCTCGCCCAAAAGACCATAGCGGTCGCCCGCACCAATGAGCCAGGTCACATCGGTGAGCACCTGCTTGGGCACGCCATCGGCATCCGCATAGCCGGCATCCACGTCGACCACATCGATAACTTGCTTGCCCAAGCGGCTCACGGCGAGGCGTTTGAGCTCCAGCTCGTCACGCACGGGCGGCACGTCGGCGATCAGCTCGCGGGCGGCATCCACGCGAAACTTGGGCTTGGTGGAACGAGCCTGGGCACCGCGGCTCAGCCACGCGAGCTCCTTACGTGCCATGTTGCGACGGCGCTCCTCGGTAACCGCGGCCATGCGGTCGCGTTCCACGCGCTGCAGGATGTAGGCCGAGTAACCGCCCTCGAAGGGGTCGACCTGGCCGTCGTGGACCTCCCACATGCTGGTGCAGACCTCGTCCAAGAACCAACGGTCATGCGTGACCACGAGCATGGCGCCCTGGCCACGCTGCCAGCGGGCCTTTAAGTGACGCGCGAGCCAGTTGATGGTGCGCATGTCCAGGTGGTTGGTGGGCTCGTCGAGCATGAGCACGTCGTAGTCGCCGATCAGCAGGCGCGCGAGGTCCACGCGACGGCGCTGGCCGCCCGAAAGCTCGCCCACCGTGCCCTCCCAGGGCACATCGCTAATAAGGCCGGCCAGAATCTGGCGCGTGCGGGGGCTCGACGCCCACTCGTACTCGGGGACGTCACCCACAACGGCATGATGCACGGTGTCGGTATCGACCAGGTTATCCTTTTGGCCGAGTAGACCGATCGTGGTGCCGCGACGGTGCGTCACGCGGCCGTCGTCGGGCTCCAACGTGCCGGCGAGCACGCTCAGCAGCGTCGACTTACCGTCGCCGTTTTTACCGACAATACCAATACGGTCGCCCTCGCCCACGCCGAGCGTAACGCTATCGAAAATATGCTTGGTGGGAAACTCTAGGCTGACGGAATCGCATCCCAAAAGAATCGCCATATGCCCTGCTCCTTCGTAGAAATTCAACGTTGTCCATGATAGCAGCGAGCCCCACCCCAAACCACCACGAAGGCGCCTGTCCCCTTTGTGGTGGTCGTTTCGGTCGCAGAGCAAAAGGCGGGCCATCTCCCACAAGAGATGACCCGCCTCTCCAATCAGTCCCGCGGCAACCGTAGCCGCCGCGGGCCTCAAGCATGTCCCGGACTAGGAGAACATGCCGGTGAGGTAATCATTCAGCCGCTTATCCTTGGGCCGTTGGAAAATCTCGTCGGTCTCGTCGTACTCGACCATATCGCCCATGTAGAAGAACGCCGTGCGGTTGGACACGCGCGACGCCTGCTCCATGTTGTGCGTCACGATGACGATGGCGCGGTCGGCAACGATCGATGACATGAGGTCCTCGATCGCCAGCGTCGAGATGGGGTCGAGCGCCGAGCAGGGCTCGTCAAACAGGATCACGTCGGGGCTGAGCGCCAGCGTGCGCGCGATACACAGACGCTGCTGCTGGCCGCCCGAAAGCGCGTAGGCACTCTTGTCGAGTTTGTCCTTGACCTCGTCCCACAGCGCCGCACCGCGCAGGCTCTCCTCGACCATGCGATCGAGCTCGTCACGGTCGGTGATGCCGTGGCGCTTGGGCGCAAACGTGATGTTGTCGCAAATGGACTTGCGGAATGGGTTGGGCTGCTGGAACACCATGCCAATGGAGCGCCGCAGCTCGTACGTGTTCTCGGTCCTGGTGTTCACGTTGCGCCCGCGGTAGTTGACCTCACCCTCCACGTGGCAGCCGCGAATCTCGCGATTCATAAGATTGAGGCTGCGCAAGAAGGTCGACTTACCGCAGCCCGAAGGCCCGATGAGCGCCGTGATCTCGCCCTTGTGGAAGTCGAGCGACGTATTGTGCAGTGCATGGTGGTCGCCATAGTACACGTTGACGTCCTTGGTGGAGAGCACGACCTCGTCGCTCACGGCCTTGCCGCTCACGCGCACGCGCCTCTCGCTCTCCCCCACGCTCGACAGGAAGTCCTGGGTCTCGGACGATGCCGCTTCGGTTGCGGGCGTTGCTTTCATCTCGCTCATTCGGCCGTCATCTTCCTTGCCAGTTGCTTGCCCACAATGCGGGCGATTACGTTAAACAGCAGCACGCAAATCATCAGCAGCGCCGCGGTACCCCAAACGATCTGCTGTGCCTCGGGACTACCCTCGCCATAGATCTTGTAGATATGCACGGCGAGCGACTCGCCAGGGCGGAACACGTTCCAGGCGCACGTGGGGCTCGATAGGTTAAAGCTCAAGAAGTTCAGGCGAACCGGCGAGCTCATGCCCGAGGTAAAGAGCAGCGCCGCGGCCTCGCCAAACACGCGGCCGGCCGAAAGCACGATGCCGGTCACGATGGCGGGCATGGCCTCGGGGATCAGGATGTACAGCGTGGCCTCCCAGCGGGTGAGGCCCATGGCCAGGCACGCATCGCGCTGGGCCTGCGGCACATCCTCGAGCGCCTGCTGGATCACGCGCACCAGGATGGGGATATTGAACATGGTGAGCGCGACGGCGCCGGAGATGATGGAGTACTTCCAGCCCAGCTGCACCGAGAACACCAGAAAGCCGAACATGCCGACGACGATGGAAGGCAGCGAGGACAGCGTCTCGATGGCGGTGGAGGCGATGTCGCGGATGGGTCCGTTCGGCGCGTACTCAACCAGGAAGACCGCGCCGCCCAGGCTGATGGGCACCGAGATGACTAGAGTGATCAGCAGCAGGTAGAACGAGTCGAACAGCTGGTAGAGCACGCCGCCCTGCGTTCCGTTGGCGCGCGACGGCTCCGTGAGAAAGCCCGGCTGGAACAGCGTCGAGATGCCCTCGAACAGGATATAGGCCACCATGGAGACGACGATGAGCATGACGATGGCGACGATCGCCGTCAACACGCCCGTGGCGAAGCGGTCCTGCTTTTGGACACGCCCGAGCCTCGCCTCGTCGATGTGGATACGCGTGCTAGCCACGAGCCTTCGCCCCCTTGCGGCCGATAAGGTGGATGATCAGGATGAAGATGAGGCTCATGCCCATCAGCAGCAGGCCGAGTGCCCACAGAACATCGTCCTGGGCCGAGTCCCCGGCATAGACCGCCATAGACGTGGTGAGCGTGGTGGTGATGGTGGACGCCGGCGACAGCAGCGACGTCGGCATGGCCTCGATGCCGCCGATGACCATGCGCACGGCGAGCGTCTCGCCAAAGGCACGCGTCATGCCAAGGATGACCGCAGTCATGAGCGACGGCATGGCAGACTTGAGCACCACGTGCCAGATGGTCTGCCAGCGGGTGTAGCCCAGCGCGAGCGAGCCCTGACGGTAGCTATCGGGCACAGCGCGCAGGCCATCGACCGAAAGCGTGGTCATGGTCGGCAGGATCATAACGGCCAGCACGATGGCGCCGGGCAAGATGCCCAGGCCCGTGCTCACGTGGAAAACGCTCTTCATAAGACCGACGACCACGTGAAAGCCGATCAGGCCAAAGACGACCGAGGGAATGCCGGTCAAAAGCTCAATAAGCGGCTGAAAAACCTTGGAACCAAACTTAGGCTGGATCTCGACCGCAAAGATGGCAGAGCCGATGGCGATGGGCAGCGCGATGAGCGTGGAGAGCACCATGACCGCAAACGAGGTGACGATCAGGGGCAGGGCGCCGGTATAGGGCAGGCCGCTTTTGGCTGTGTTGGCCAGATCCCACTTGGTGCCGGTGAAAAACTCGACGACCGAGACGCCGTCCTTGACAAAAGCCGAGAGGCCCTTTTGGGCGACCATAAAGATGAGCGCGGCAACGACAAGCGTCACGAGCGCAACGCACGCGCCCGTGACGCCCAGGCCCACGTTCTCAAGGTCGCGCTTTGGCAGCTGTTTTGCCATTGCAAACCTTTCCGGGGCGATTACTTATTTAGCGGAGACCTTGCCGCTGGCGTCCTTGACGACCTTCATGGCAGAGACGGGGATAAAGCCCTGCTCCTCGACGAGCTTGCTCTGGACGTCGTCGGAGAGCATGAACTCCAGGAAGGCTTTGGTGGCGTCGTCGGCGTCCTTTGCACAGTACATGTGCTCGGTCGCCCAGATCTTGAAGGAGTCGTCGGTGACGTTCTTGCTCTTGGGCTCGACGCCCTCGACCTTGATGGCGTTAAACTTGGAGTCATCGAAGTGCGAGAAGTCGAGGTAGGAGATGGCGTTATCGGTGCTGGCCATCTGAGTCTGGACATCGCCGGACTTGTCGAGCTCGGCATCGCCCTTAAAGTCGACGGTCTCGTCGCCAAAGACGGCGGCCTCGAAGGTGGCGCGGGTGCCGGAGCCGGCCTTGCGGTTGAGGACGACGATGGTGGCGTCGCCGCCGCCGACCTCCTTCCAGTTGGTGATCTGGCCGGAGAAGATACCCTTGAGCTGCTCGAGGGACAGGTCGTCGACCGTCACGTTCTTGGAGACGACGGGACCCATGCCCACGACGGCGACCTCGTGATCGACGAGGTTCTTGACCTGGTCGGCCTCGAGCTTGGTCTCGGCGAAGACGTCGGAGTTGCCGATGGTGACGGTGCCAGCGACGACGGCGGTCAGACCCTTGCCCGAACCGTTACCCGAACCGGAAATGGAGACGTCGGGGTTGGCGTCCATGAACTTCTCGGCAGCAGCCTCGACGAGAGCCTGGAACGAGGAGGCACCGTCGTAGGTCACCTCGCCGGAGACGGACTCGACAGCAGCGGCGCTACCCTTGTCGGCGGCGTCGGATGCGCCGGAGCCGCCGCAACCAACGAGACCGAGACCGACGATGCTGGCAAGACCACCAGCGAGGCCGAGGAACTGACGACGAGAATAAGCCTGATCGAGCATGATCTTCCTTTCATACATGCGACTCGCGGGCACCCCGCCCGCTTTGCTGTTTGGAAAGATACGGCCCCGACCGGGTAGCGTCCGCGCCAACTGCGGTTTCTTACGGGCATTTGATAGACCCTTACCGCAAGCTCTGCCCAGCCTTTACAAACGGATAACAAACCCGGCATTTAGCGTGGCACGCCTTTTACACCAGAGGAAGGTAGTCATTGGGGACGTTCTTAAACGACCAGTCGTTGGGGACGTTCTTGTTTGACTAGTCATTTAAGAACGTCCCCAACGACTACCCCACCGCAACAGAAAAAGCCCGGGCAAAAGCACCGGGCTCGTAATGCAAGTTTGTATCCAAGCAGGATATAGGGGAAGCCCTACAGCTCCAGCTCGTTGAGACGGAGGATCGCAACAATATAGATCTTGAGCGCCTGCTTGAGCCGTTCCTCGTTGGCGCACTCGTTGGGGCCGTGCATCTGGCCGCCCCACGCGGGCAGCTCTAGGCCGGTCTCTTCGGGGCCAAACGAGACGGCGCGGGCAAAGTTGCGCGCGTACGTGCCGCCGCCCATGGCAAAGGGTTCGGCATGCTTGCCGGTGAACTCGTTATAGGTATCGATAAGCGCCTTCACGGCCGGATCGTCGGCAGACACCGAGAACGGCACCTTCGCGCGACCCAGCTGGCACGTCACGCCAAAACGGCCCACGAGCGGGTCGAGCTGCTCGCAAATAGTATCGGCACTCGAGCTGTCGGGGAAGCGCACGTCGATGACCTGCTCAATATGGCCATCCGCCACGCGGATGACGCCAGCGTTGCAGGTAAGCGGGCCAAACGCCGGACTCGTCGCATCGATACCCAGGCCGCGGCCATAGGCATCCGCATGCACAAAGGCCAGGAACTTGACGAACTCGTGCTCGGCAGGCGTCAGCAGACGCTCGTCGCGTGCACCAAACGCGTCCTCGGCCTCGCGCAGATACGCCACGATCAGGCCGACGGCATTGATCGTTCCCTCTGGCATCGAGGCATGACCGCCAATGCCGTGGGCAAAAATCTGCGCATGACCATTGTCGAGCGCCGTGATCTCCAGGCGGTCGGCGTTCTCAACGGGCGCCGGCAGCTCATCGGCGGCAATCGCGAGCTCGCAGATGGACTGCGACGGAATGGCGTTGCTCGCCTCGGCACCGCTCCAGGACACAATGCGCCCACCGTCGATCTTGGGACTCACGAACGTCGCTCCAAACTGGCCCTTCTCGGCATTGCAAACCGGGAACTCGGCATCGGGCGTAAACAAAAAGTCGGGGTCTGCGTGGTTCTCCAGATAATGGTGAACGTCGGACATGCCCACTTCCTCATCGCAGCCCAGCAGCGCGCGGAAGGTATAGCGCGGCACAATGCCGTGCTTGAGCAGGTAGGCACCGGCGTAAAGCGACAACACCGCCGGACCCTTGTCATCAATCACGCCACGGCCGAGCAGCCAGCCCTCGCGACGCTCCATCGCAAACGGGTCGGTGTTCCAGCCGGGGCCGGCGGGCACCACGTCCACGTGGCAGATGGTCGCGAGCTGCTTGTCGCCGCGACCCGGGATATCGGCAATGCCCACATAGCCCTCGTCGTCGCTCGTCTGGTAGCCGAGCTTTTGCGCAATGCCGAGCGCGCAATCGAGCGCATCACGAACCGGGCGGCCAAACGGCGCGCTAGGCTCCGCATCGGCAGCAACGGCTACGGACGGATAACTCACCAGCTGCTCGATATCGGCGACGACATCTTCCCAGACCTCGTCGACATACTCGGTAACGCTCTGCTCCACCTGATTCATGGACGACCTCCTTACCAATGAGTGACGGGTACGCCCGCCCCTCACATTGCGTCTATTAGATAGCGAAAAGTTTAGCAAGCTCGGCCACCGAGTGCACCACTGCATCGGCACCCGCCGCCTCGTGCTCGCCCGGCGCCGCCGCGCCCGAATAGATACCAATGCACGGTACGCCCATTGCGTGCGCGCCCTCCACATCGTTAAAGCGATCGCCGATCATCACGGCCTCGTCCGCCGTCGCGCCGAGCTCTGCCAGGGCATCGCGGACCGAATCGGCCTTGGTCTCGCGCCCCTGCGGCGGATTCATGCCAACCACCGCCTCAAACTGAGAAAGACCCAGCTCACGCACCATGTCGATGCACTTCGCCTCCATGCGCGACGTCGCCACGGCCATACGCTTGCCCTGAGCGGCCAACCCATTCAGCAGCGCGGGGATTCCGTCGAACACGGGATACTCCTCCGGACCCAGCTCGTCAAAAAAGGCACGGTACTCGTCGGCCACCACGAGCGACTCCTCGCGCGTAAAGCCGTAAAAGTCGTGGAAGCTCTTCCACAGCGGAGGCCCGATCATGCGACGCAGGTCACCCATCTGCGCCTCCGAAAACCCGCGCGCAGCCAGCGTCTTGCGCGTCGAGGTCATCACCGCCCGACCCGTATCGGCCACCGTGCCGTCAAAATCGAACAGCACGACCGGCCGCTTGCGTATCTCCAGCGCCTCCATCGGCATTCCTCTTCCCCAGTTGACGATTTCCACACCGACACTTCAAACTGTTGACTATTCAACAATTGAACCTAGCAATGTAGAGCAACTCCACTATACTTGTCGCACTTTGCTCTCAGAAGGCGGCGCGCAAGCGCCCCAACGAAAGGTGCAATTATGTCTTTTGCCATCATAACCGACTCCACGTCGGACATCTCCCCCGCCCGCGCTCAAGAGCTTGGCATTTACGTGATTCCGCTGCATGTGATTATCGAGGGCGAGGACCTGCTCGACCAGGTACAGATTACCGCCCAGGAGTACGTCGCGCGCATGGCCGGCTCCGAGCAGCTGCCGCACACCTCGCAGCCGAGCGCCGGCGAGTTCAAGGCACTCTTTGACCGCGTGCGTGCTGACGGCCACGACAGCGCGATCTTTATCTCGCTGTGCAGCGAATGGTCCGCCTGCTATGCCAACGCCAGCCTGACGGCCGAGACCCACGAGCTCGACGTGCGCTGCATCGATTCGCGCACTGGCTCGGGCGCCGAGGGCCTGCTGGTGGAGTACGCGCGGGCCATGCGCGAAGATGGCCGCAGCCTGGACGAGACCGAGGCGCAGATCCGCGCGACGCTGCCCGACGCCCACCTGCTGCTGATTCCCCGCACGCTCGAGAATCTCGTTAAGAACGGCCGCGCGCCCAAGCTCGCCGGCCAGCTCACGCAAATGCTCAACATTCGCCTGGCCGTTTCGCCGGAGTGGAAATCGGGCGAGATCAAGGCAATTAAAAAGGGCCGCGGCGCCAAGCGCATCGTCGCCAACACCATGGCAGATTGCCTCGCGTTTTTGGACGAGCACCCGGGCTCAAGCGTGCGCGTGCTCACGACCGGCGCCGCCGAGGAGCAGGAACTTGTCAACGAGGCGCTCGCGGGCCAGGACTACGTAGACGCCGGCACCGGCCCCATCGGCTGCACCATCGCCACCCACGTAGGCGTCGATGCCATCGCCATCAGCTACTGCCCCCGCTACCAGTCCATCCACTAGGGGCACCTTTACCACTTGCGGTGAAATAGGGACTGTTTTTGGCTTATCAGCCGCAAATCAATCCCTATTCCACCGCAACTTGGAAATCGGCGATCAGCCCAGCGGACCCTGAAACAGCTCCTGATGAGTGCCCATTCTCACCAGCCTAATCACTGGGTTAGTCTTATGGGGAAGATAAAGAACGACCACATCGACCAAGCCATCGGATAGGTGGAAATCGATGTGGCCGTTGTAGTTTCCGCCCGGGTTTGAGAGCTCGTGGGCGCCATACTCCGCCGGAAGTGACCCATGAGCCACAAGCTCTGCAACCGCCGCTTTAAACTCACTTTTTAGCTGCGGATGCATGCGCATCGTTCGTTTGTAGTCCACCTTAAATTGAGCCTCGACTTTAATCTCGGACATCGCTATTCCTCATCGAGGAATGACATAAGCTCATCAGCGTTATTGAATGACAGGCTATCGTCCGGCAAAATCCCCAACTCATGAGCCTCGGCGATCACCATGGCACGCCTCGTCGCCTCGTTGGGCACCTCCGCCCTTCCTACAATCTCAAAAGGAATCTTTCGCTGATTTACAAGCTGCCGAACGGCAAGATTGAGATAGGAATTGAGGCTGAGGCCGACCGAATCCAAGAACTCAGTCGCCTGCTCCTTGAGCCCCTCTTCGATGCGAACCGTCGTAGGCTTAACCGTTGCAGTAGACATACGCGACCTCCTAGCCTCGTCTTTTGCATCAGTATACCCAATATAAATGGCAATCTGATGTTAAATAACATCAGATTGCCATGCGTATTCATGTCGCGTGGGCACGATTGATCTACATCAGCCCGCTCAGGGCGATGTCGACGGCCTCATTGATGTCGTCGGTGATGTGTACGAGCTCGGGATCGAGCGGGCTAATCATACCGGCGTCCATCACCGGGCCGTTAAGCCAGTCGAATAGGCCCTGCCAGTACTCGCTGCCTACCAGTACAAGCGGCATGCGCTTGACCTTATGCGTCTGCACCAGCGTGAGCACCTCGAACATCTCGTCGAGCGTGCCAAACCCGCCGGGAAACACGATGGCGCCCGAGCTGTATTTGACGAACATGGTCTTGCGCACAAAGAAGTAACGGAAGTCCATGCCGAGGTTCACGTATTTATTGAGCCCCTGCTCGTGCGGAAGCTCGATACCCAGGCCGACCGACTTGCCGTTGGCGCTCGCCGCTCCCCTGTTGGCCGCCTCCATGATGCCGGGGCCGCCACCGGTGATAACCGCCACGCCGCGTTGGGCAATCTTGCGACCGACCGTGCGCGCCGCCTTGTAGAGCGGATCGGTCTTGGGCGTGCGGGCGCTACCGAAGATGGTCACCGCAGGTCCGAGCTCGGCAAGCGCGCCAAAGCCGTCGACAAACTCGGCCTGGATGCGCAGTACGCGCCACGGATCGGCATGCAACCAGTCGGTCGACTCCTCGGGCGCCAGCAGGTTAGCGTACGTATTGTCCTTAGGAATCATCGGGCCGCGCATGACCACGGGGCCGCGGCGGTACGTCTCGTCGTAGGCAGGCTCGCCCTCGACGTTCTCATTCTTAATCATGGGTACTCCTATCGAGAAAAAGAAAACGGGCGGGGTCGACGCCATGCGTCAAACACCCGCCCGAACATCAACTATTCGGTATGGTACCCACGATGCATCATGCGCTTGCAAGGCATCGGTCAGCGGTCGCGCAGACAGTGTTAGCGAACGCGACGACCGGCCGGCGCTCGCCCCTTGCCGTTGCCCGCGCCCTGCAAGCGCCCGCGCCGCCCTTAGTAATCCACCGCCGCAGGGCTGTTCATCCAGTCACTCACGAACGCGCCGTAACGACCCTCGATAATGGCCTGGCGAGCACGCTGCATAAGGTTGAGCAAGTAGTAGATGTTGTGCATCGACAGCAGAATGCCGCCGAGCATCTCCTTCTGCGTGACCATGTGGCGAATGAGCGCGCGGCTGTAGCCGCCCGTGCACACCGGGCAGGTGCAGGTGGGATCGATGGGACCATCGTCGTGCGCAAAGCGAGCGTTGCGGAAGTTGAGGCGACCCTCGCTGGAGAACGCCGTACCCATGCGGCCCGTGCGCGTCGGCAGCACGCAGTCGAACATGTCGATACCCACGCCCACACCGCGCACGAGGGTGGTGGGGTTGCCGACGCCCATCAGGTAGCGCGGCTTGTGCTTGGGCATGTACTCGCTTACGAGCGGTGCCAGGGTCTCGAACATGGTCTCGTGGTCCTCGCCCACCGAGTAGCCGCCAATGCCGTAGCCCGGGAAGTCGCCGCACTCCTCCAGATGGCGCAGCGAGCGCAGGCGCAGGTCCAGATGCATGCCGCCCTGAACAATGCCAAAGAGTGCCTGGTCATCGCGGGTGTGAGCTTTATAGCAGCGCTCGGCCCACATGCTCGACAGCTCAACCGCGCGCTCAACGTAGGCGCGCGTGGCAGGATAGCCGGGGCACTGGTCGAGCTGCATGCAGATGTCGGAGCCGAGCTTCATGGCGATTTCCATGTTGTCCTCGGGCGTCCAGAACACGTGGCGGCCGTCGTAGTCATTGACGATAAAGCGCACGCCCTCGTCGGTGAGCTTGACGGCGTCGTTATGGCTAAAGACCTGGAAGCCGCCCGAGTCGGTGAGGATGGGGCCGTGCCAGTTCATAAACTTATGCAGTCCGCCCAGCTCGGCGATGGTGTCCTCGCCGGGGCGCATGGACAGGTGATAGGTATTGGCAAGCACGATCTGGGCGCCGAGCTGCTTGACGGTCTCGGTAGGGATGCCCTTGACGTTTGCCTTGGTGCCCACGGGCATAAAGATCGGCGTCTCGATGTCGCCGTGCGGGGTGTGCAGCACGCCGGCACGCGCATGCGTCGTCGGGTCCTCGGCGATCAGGTCGAATTTAAAAAGGCTCTGGTCCATAAACTGGAACTCCTTGGTTGCGGTTCATACGCAAACCATTATACGGGCAACCCGCAAGAAGCACCGACTCGACAGAAACTAGTGCATTAGGATCAGGTTCCCGAGCCGGTCGTTGGGGACGTTCTTAAACGACTGGTCGTTAGGGACAGTCTTCAGCGCCACCTTGCAAAGAAGTGTCCCAATCTGCCGGCACTTAGGGACTGTCCCCAAGCGCCGGCAAGAGTGTCCCTTTCAACTAGTCATTTAAGAACGTCCCCAACGACTAAGTCATTACCAACAGCAAAGGTAACGCCAATGTTTTGGTACCGACAGCGAAAACCCGCCAGAGCGAGCAAGGTGACGTGAAACGAAAGGGCGCTGACCTTCTGGTCGCGCCCTTGAAGTTGA
>CABVCF010000022.1 GCA_902496775.1 uncultured Collinsella sp. | reverse complement strand
ACGTCCGGGCTGCGGGCCGGCTGGCGCCGCCGCCCGGTCTCTCGTTTTTCGAACAAAACCTCGACCGATAGGGGATACCGATATGAAGACCATCAAGCTTGCTCCCGGTGAGCGCCTCGTTACCAACCAGCTCAACCGTAAGGGCGTGCTGCCGCAAAACATCGTCGACGCCGCCCGCGATATCGTGACCAACGTGCGTGTCAATGGCGATGCCGCGGTGCGCGACTATTGCCAGCGCTTTGACGGCGTTGAACTGCAGAGTTTTCGCCTGCCGCAGGAGCAGATCGATGCCGCGCTCGAAGGCCTCGATCCCGCTTTTGTCGCGGCGCTCGAAAAGGCCGCACGCCAGATTCGCGAGTTCCACCAGCGTGAGGTCGAGCAGAGTTGGTTTACCACGCGCCCGGACGGCACGATGCTCGGCGTTAAGGTGACCCCGCTCGCGGCGGCTGGCATCTATGTGCCGGGCGGCCGCGCGCAGTATCCCTCCACGGTGCTCATGAACGCCATTCCCGCCAAGGTTGCCGGCGTCAAGCGCGTGGTCATGGTGACGCCGCCGCAAAAGGACGGCCTGATTAGCCCCTATACGCTCGCCGCGGCAAAGCTCGGCGGCGTGGACGAGATCTACATGGTGGGCGGCGCTCAGGCCGTGGCCGCGCTGGCATACGGTACTGAGACCATTCCGCGCGTCGACAAAATCACCGGTCCGGGCAACGCCTTTGTCGCCGCCGCCAAGCAGATTGTCTCGGGCGACGTGGGTATCGACATGGTCGCCGGCCCCTCCGAGGTCTGCGTGCTGGCCGATGCCACGGCCAAGCCTATGGTGGTCGCGGCCGACCTGATGGCCCAGGCCGAGCACGATCCGCTGGCAGCCTGCTATCTGGTGACCTGCGACGAGCAGTTTGCGCGCGAGGTCGAGGCGGGTATCGACATTCTGGTAGCGCAGTCCCCGCGTGCCGAGATCACGCGCGCCTCACTCGATAACGAGGGCACCATCGTGGTGGCCACCGACATGGCCGCTGCCGTCGAGGCGGTGAACACCGTGGCGCCCGAGCACCTGGAGCTGCACTGCAAGGATGCGATGGGCCTGCTCGGCGGCATTCGCAACGCCGGCGCCATCTTTGTGGGCGCTTGGAGCTCCGAGCCGCTCGGCGATTATGTTGCCGGCCCCAACCACACGCTGCCGACCGGCGGCACGGCCATGTTCTCCAACCCGCTTTCGGTCGAAGAGTTTGTTAAGCGCTCGAGTGTCATTTGCTATACGCCCGAGGGCCTGCTCTCCGACGCTCCCGCAACACAGCGCCTGGCCGAGGCCGAGGGTCTGTGGGCGCACGCGCTTTCTGCCGCACTGCGCCGCCGCGTGTTGGAGCGGGGCGAGGATGCCGTGAGCGCCGCGTCGCTGGCTGCGGCCGACCTGACCAAGGTTGCCTGGCCGGGCGACGCCGTGGCGACGGTTGCCGAGGGTGTGGACCTGGCGGCGGCGGGCGGTGCCGCTGGCGCGGTCGTCGAGGGTGTGGACCTGGCGGCTGCGGGCGCGGATGGCGTTGGCGCGACCGGCGAGGAGGCCTAATATGGCCGAACTCACGCCGCGCATGAAGGAGCTCGTCCAGCCCTACTTGGCCGGTATTGAGCCCTACGATCCTAACTTTACGCCCACGCGCATCAACCTTTCGGCCAACGAGAACACCTATCCCGTGCCGGCCGGCGTGCGCGAGGCGGTCGACGCCGCCCTGGCTGCCACGCCGCTCAACCGCTATCCCGATCCCATGTCCAACGACCTGCGCGACGAGCTTGCTGCCTGGCATGGCGTGACGCGCGAGAACATCTGCGTGGGAAACGGCGGCGACGAGCTGCTCTATAACTATCTGCTGGCGTTTGGCGGCGCGGGGCGGACCCTGCTCAACTGCCCGCCGTGCTTTAGCGAGTACGCGTTCTTTGCGTCGCTCTGCCAGACCGAGGTGCGCGACGTGTGGCGCGACCCCGCGACCTTTGAGCTCGACCAGGCAGCCGTGCT
Organism: uncultured Collinsella sp.; assembly: GCA_902496775.1. GTDB lineage: Bacteria > Actinomycetota > Coriobacteriia > Coriobacteriales > Coriobacteriaceae > Collinsella. The sequence goes on along the minus strand of CABVCF010000022.1, from coordinate 24,289 downwards.
TGCGGCAGCGCCCGAGTGCAACCTGGCAATCGTGACCTCGCCCAATAACCCCACGGGCGACGTGGTACCGCTCGACTTTGTCGCGGCCCTGTGCGATGCCTGCCCCGGCATGGTGATGGTCGACGAGGCCTACGTTGAGTTTGCCGACGATTCGTTTGGCGCGGCCACCACGGCGCAGGGCCTTATCGCCGAGCATCCCAACCTGGTGATTCTGCATACGTTGTCCAAGGCGTTTGGCGCTGCCGGCACGCGTCTGGGCTACGTGATCGCGGCGTCCGAGGTCATCGACGTGTTCGCGGCGATTCGCCAGATCTATTCGGTCAACGTACTGAGCCAGGCGGCGGCGCTTGCCTGCGTGCGTGCCCGCGATGCGTACACGCCCGTGGTGGCACAGGTCGCATCCGAGCGCGAGCGCGAGCTGTGCGCCCTGCGCGCGATGGCTACCGAGGGCCTGCCCGTGGAGGCATGGCCGAGCGCGGCGAACTTTGTGCTCGTGCGTACGCCGCATGCCACGCGCGTGCGCGAGCGCCTACGCGACGAGTATTCGATTTTGGTGCGCGACTTTAGCTATGCGCCGGGGCTTTCGGACTGTCTGCGCATTACCGTGGGCACGCCGCAGGAAAACGATGAGGTGCTGGCCGCGTTTGCCGCGCTGGTGAAGGAGGAGATGTAGATGGGCCGTTATGCCGAGGTGACCCGCAAGACGGGTGAGACCGACATTGTCGTCAAGCTCGACCTAGACGGATGCGGCGTGTGCGATATCTCGACGGGCGTACCGTTTTTCGACCATATGCTCAACGCCTTTGGTCGCCATGGCCTGTTTGATTTGACGGTGCATGCGGTAGGCGACGTTGAGGTCGACGCACACCACACCGTCGAGGATACGGGCATTGTGCTGGGCGAGGCGTTTTGCCAAGCGTTGGGCGACAAGGCGGGTATTACGCGCTTTGCCGATGCAGCGATTGCCATGGACGAGACACTCGTGATGGCTGCCGTGGACATTTCGGGTCGCGGCCAGGCCTACTGCGAGCTGCCCGTGCCGACCGAGCGCGTGGGCAGCTTCGATACCGAGCTGGCCGTTGAGTTCTTCTATGCCTTCGCACGCGATGCCAAGCTCACGCTGCACGTGCGCGAACTGGCGGGCGGCAACTCGCATCACATTATCGAGGCCGCCTTTAAGGCCGTGGGTCGCACGATGCGCCACGCCTGCGAGCTCGATCCCCGCGTGCAGGGCATCCCCAGCACCAAGGGCTCGCTGTAACCGTCACAAGGGTAAAACCACCACGAAGGTGCCTGTCCCCTTTGCGGTGGTTTTGGATGATGAGAAGTGGAGGGTCGCGTGGGCGAACCGAAGATTGTGGTGGTCGACTACCACAAGGGCAACTTGTCGAGCGTCGTGCGCGGGCTTGCGCGCGCCGGTGCCGCCGCCTGCACGTCGGACGATCCGGAGCAGATCCGCAACGCCGACGGCCTGGTCATCCCGGGCGTGGGCGCGTTCTATGACGCGATCGCCTTTATGCGCCAGAGCGGCGAGGAGGTGGCCGTGCTCGATGCCGTTGCCGCCGGAACTCCGCTTCTCGGCATCTGCCTGGGCCTCCAGCTATTTTTTGAGCGCGGCAACGAGGGCGTGCCTGCGGACGAGGGTGCGGACGCGGACGACGATGCCTCCGAGCAGGCCGGTGGTCCCTGGGTCGATGGCCTGGGCATCATGCGTGGCTCGTGCACGCACCTGGAGTCGAGCCGTCTGAAGGTCCCGCACGTGGGCTGGGACCAGGTGCACATGACGCCCGCCGGTGCAGCCGATTCGTTGCTTGCCGGTTTTGCCGAGGGCGCCAACATGTATTTCACTCACAGCTACGCGGTGGCCGACGACGTCGATGCCGCCGATGTGTTGGCACGCACGCACTATACACGGAGCTTCCCGTGCATCGTGCGCCACGGTAACGTGTGGGGCTGCCAGTTCCATCCCGAGAAATCCTCCGCGCTGGGTCAGCGTATTCTTAAGAACTTCGTGAGCATCGTCGAGGAGGTTGGCCGATGATCCTGTTTCCCGCAATCGATCTGATCGGCGGCAAGGTTGTGCGCCTGGAGCGCGGTGACCGCAACCGCTGCAAGGTATATTCCGATGACCCCGTGGCCGTCGCCCGCTCGTTTGCCGAGCAGGGCGCAAGCTGGGTGCATGTCGTCGACCTGTCCGCTGCCTTTGGTGAGGACGAGGACACATGCGCTGCCAACTCGGCGGCGATTAAGGCCATCTGCGGCGTCGGCGGTCTGTCCGTGGACGTGGGCGGCGGCGTTCGCTCACTCGCGCGCATCGATGAGCTGGCGGGCTATGGTGCTCGCCGCATTGCGCTGGGCACCGTGCTCGTGACCGAGCCGGGTTTTGCTGAGGTGGCAGCCCAGGGCTTTGGCGAGCTGTTGGTCGCCGACATTGCCGCGCGCGACGGCCAGGTTAAGGTGAACGGCTGGCGCGACGGCGCGGGCGTGGCACTCGACGATGCCGTGGCGCAGCTTACCGAGCTGGGCTTTAAGCATCTGGTGTATACCGACATCGCGCGTGATGGCATGCAGACGGGCATCGATGTGGCGGCGTATCGCCATGTGGCGCAGGTCGCGGGCTTTCCCGTCGTGGCGTCGGGCGGTATCTCGACGCTCGACGACATCCGCGCGCTGGCCGCGGTGGGTGAGGGCGCGATTGAAGGCGCCATTACCGGTCGTGCGCTCTACGAGGGCAACTTTACGCTGGCCCAGGCGCTGGCCGCCGCTCGAGGGGAGGAGTAGCCCATGCTTACCAAGCGCGTAATTCCCTGCCTGGACGTCAAGGACGGCCGTGTGGTCAAGGGCGTCAACTTTGTGAGCTTGCGCGATGCCGGCGATCCGGTGGAGCTGGCCCGCGCCTACGACCGCGAGGGTGCGGACGAGGTCGTATTTTTGGACATTACCGCGACGAGCGATAACCGTGCGACGACTATCGAGATGGCGGCGCATGCGGCCGAGGAGCTGGCCATTCCCTATACCGTGGGCGGCGGCTTTCGCGACCTGGCGGGCATGCGCACCATGGTTGCCGCCGGTGCTGACAAGGTGTCGCTCAACTCTGCCGCCGTGCGCGATCCGTCGTTGATCAGCCAGGCCGCCGCGGCGTTTGGCAGCCAGGCCGTGGTCGTGGCGATCGATGCCAAGCGCGTGGGGCTGCCCGGGGAGCCGGGCGCCGATAAGTGGGGGGTCTTTACGGCGGGCGGCCGCAACGCTACGGGTATCGACGCAGTGGCGTGGGCCGAGGAGGCGGCTCGTCGTGGCGCCGGCGAAATCCTACTGACCAGCATGGACCGCGACGGTACCAAGGCCGGCTTCGATCTGGCGCTTACTCGCGCCGTGGCCCGCGCGGTGCCGATTCCCGTTATCGCGAGCGGCGGCGTGGGCACACTCGAGCATTTTGCCGAGGGTGTGATCGAGGGCGAGGCCGATGCCGTGCTGGCGGCGAGCGTCTTTCACTTTGGAATCTTCAGCATTCGCGAAGTCAAAGAGTATATGGCTTCTCAAGGTATTCCTGTGAGGCTGGACTTCTAATGCTGCGGCTTGCCCAGGCACCCGACCTTCCGGCTCCAACCCTCCTCGCGTACTTAAGTACGTGTCGTCGGGCTTGTCGCTCGGAATCTCGGGCACCTGGACAACCCTCGCCGACCGGCGATGTTTAAATTGGGGAATTGAAATGAGAGAAATTACTACTCCAGCGGATCTTAAATACGACGCCAAAGGATTGATTCCTTGTGTGGTTCAGCAGTATGACACCGGTGAGGTGCTTATGGTTGCTTGGATGAACGAGGAATCGGTGGGGCTGACGCTCAAGACCGGGACCACGTGGTTTTGGAGCCGCAGTCGCCAGGAGCTCTGGAATAAGGGCGCGACGAGCGGCAATATGCAGGAGGTCAAGGAGCTCTGGGCCGACTGCGATAGCGATACGCTGCTGGTCAAGGTTGACTCGCCGGGTCCGGCCTGCCATACCGGCAACCGTACCTGCTTCTTTAAGAAACTCGCGTAGGGCGGGCGCTCGATTAGACGCTCGGCCAACCAGAAAGGATTGAACTATGGGTGTGCGCACCGCAAACGTTCAGGATGGAAATATCGGTGAGACGCTGACGGGGCTCGCCGAGGTGATTCACGGCCGTCGCGACGCATCGCCGCAGGAGAGCTATACCGCTCGCCTGCTGACCGACGTCGAGGACGAGCTGCTCAAGAAGCTTGCCGAGGAGGCGAGCGAGGTGATCATGGCCTGCAAGGATAACGATCACGATCACATCCGCTACGAGGCTGGCGACCTGGTCTACCACTTGCTCGTGACGCTTGAGCGCTACGGCATTACCCTCGACGAGCTGGCCGGCGAACTCAACGCCCGCCGCCACTAGTCATTGGGGACGTTCTTAAACGACTAGTCGTTTGGGACAGTCTTTGTTGGTGTAACGGGGTCATGGAAGTTGCGGTGAAATAGGGACTGTTTAAGCGCTTCATCAGGCAAAACAATCCCTATTCCACCGCAACTTATGAAGGGATGGCTAGTCGAGGGGTGTGGGTTCCCATTCGCCGGTGGGGTGGGGGATGTCGAAGGTTCGGTAGCCGCAGTCGTAGGCGTGGGCTTGTGCCTCGCGGATATTCCAGCAGATGTCGCAGGCGCGGTGCGCGTCCGAGCCAAAGGTGATGGGTACCTCGGCGTGGGCAAAGCAACGCAACAGCCCCGTCGAGGGGTAATAGTCGTCGAGGCCCTTGCGCGGCGCGGCGGTCGAAACTTCAACGCGGCGGCCTGTATCGTGTGCGCACTCTGCCATCTGCTCCCAAAACGGTGCCGTATCAAAATCGGGCGCAAAGCCTTCCTTCGAAAAGCGCATGAACAGGTCGGGGTGAGCCATCACATCAAAGTTAAGCGGGCTTTCGCAAGCGCGGCACCAGTCGTCGACGTAGCGCTCCCACACGCCGCGTACCCCCAGGTTTTCCCAAACGTGCAGGTCGGTGTCATCGTCGATCCAACCGCAAAGGGAATCGGGTGTATCGGGGCGAGCGACGTTTTCCGTTCCCGCCATACCCGCGGCACCGGCCATGATATCGCCTGGGTTGCCAATCCAATGCACGCTGCCCAGGCGTACCACGGCGCTCTGGGACCAGCGCTCAACCAAAGGCTCGCAGCCCTCGTACCAATCGCATTCAAAGCCATAGATAAGCTCGAGCTCCGGCGCAATCTGCGCGGCGAGTTTGCGGGCGTCCTCAAAGGCCAGACGATGTGCCGGCAGGTCGCCCTCAGTAACCTGCACTTCGCAGTTGGCATCCATGCTGGCGGGCAGGGTGAGATGGTCGGTCGAGACCATGACGCGGCAGCCGGCCGCAGCAGCGGCGCGAACGTTGTCCTCAAACGAGGCATGTCCGTCCGAAAACGAGGTGTGGGTATGGCAATCGACCAGCGGGCAGGCAGACATGGCGACTCCTTTGCATTTGGCGAATCCGCTCCATTGTAATGGTGCAGCTTTCAACACGCCGGGCATGCCGGAGCTCGAAATCGATTGGAAAGGCTGCGCGGCGCGTGGTGCGGCCTCGCTTGCGCTTTCAAAACATGTACATCAGCCTCCAAAAGCTGCAAAAAATGACATGTTTGGAGGCTGACGTACACGTTTGAGTGGAGCGGGCCGGCGTTGGAGCGCGCCAGCACTTGCGCCCAGCAAAAGTCGCACCTATCCCATGACGCCGCCCCTGCGCCGCCCGCGATGTGCTAGCGTTTGGATGAACAAAACGAGCCCGCGCGGAAAGGATCCGGACCGTATGCAATGCGATAGCACATCCCCGCTGTCCCGCGAGACCGATGCGCCCGAGACCATCGTCAAGCTGGAGTGCGACATCGACGATGCGTCGCCCGAGGTGCTCGCCTATGCCGCCGACCGCCTGCGCGAGGCGGGTGCTCGCGAGGTACATTGGCTGCCCCTCTATTGCAAGAAAGGCCGCCCCAGCTGGCAGCTACAGGTAATCTGTGCTCACGAGGATATCGAGCGCCTGCAGACGATTATCTTTTTGGAAACCACGACCAATGCCATCCGCCGCCAGGTTATGGAGCGCGTTTGCCTGCCACGCCGCTTTGAGCGCGTAACGACGCCATGGGGCGAGGTGTCCGTCAAGGTGGCCACCCTGCCCGACGGCAGTGAGCGTGCGGCGCCCGAGTACGAGGACTGCGCCCGTCTTGCCCGCGAGCACAATGTGCCGCTCCAGCGCGTGATGCAAGCGGCGCAAGCCGCGGCACTGCGATTTGAGTAACGCGGCCGGTGGCGACATCCTGCGCCCAGCCATATCAACCCCATTCGAAAGGATCGCCCCATGAAATACCTCATCGCCTCCGACATCCACGGCTCGGCATACTGGACCGAGCGCCTGTGCGCCGCCATCGAGCGCGAGGACCCCGACCGCATCGTCCTGCTGGGCGACCTGCTCTACCACGGTCCGCGCAACGACCTGCCGCGCGATTACGCCCCCAAGCGCGTGATCCCGCTGCTCAACGCTCTGGCCGACCGCATCATCGCGGTGCGCGGCAACTGCGACGCCGAGGTCGACCAGATGGTGCTCGACTTCCCCGTCATGGCCGACTACGCCACGCTGTTCGACGAGACCGGCCGCGAGCTGTTCCTGACGCACGGCCATGTCTTTGGCGCCGGCATGCACAACAGCGTCGACCACGCGCCCGCGCTGCCCGAGGGCTCCGCGCTCGTCTACGGCCATACGCACATCAAGGTCAACGAGGAAAGCGCCGCACACCCGGGCCTGTGGCTCTTCAACCCCGGCAGCGTGAGCATCCCCAAGGACGGCACGCACAGCTACGGCATCTACGAGGGCGGAGCGTTCCGCCACGTGATCCTGGAGGAGGAATAACCATGGCGCAGCACATGGCTCAGCAAAATGCCGAGGGCTCGCGCGATTTGTCCACGCTGGTCGACGCGTCGGCCGAGCTACAACATCTGGTGCAGACCGTCTGGCGCTTGCGTCAGCCCGACGGCTGCCCGTGGGACCGCGAGCAGACGCACCGCAGCATTGGCAAGAACATGATCGAGGAAGCCTACGAGGCGCTCGACTGCATCGAGGCGGACGACGCGGTTCACCTGCGCGAGGAGCTGGGCGACGTGCTCATGCAGGTCGTGCTGCATGCGCAGATTGCTGCCGACGCCGGCGAGTTTACGCTGGCCGACGTGGCGCGCGATATCGACGCCAAGCTCATTCGCCGTCATCCGCACGTGTTTGGCGATGTGGATGCCGACAGCTCCGACGAGGTACTCAAGATTTGGGACGAGGTCAAGCTTGCCGAGAGGGCTGCCAAGGACAAGGCCGTGGCGGCAGGCGAGGCTGCGCCCGAGGGCCTGCTCGACGGCGTGCCCACGCATCTGCCGGCGCTGATGCAGGCTCAGAAGGTGTCGCGCAAGGCGGCTGCCGTGGGCTTTGAGTGGGAGACGGTCCAGGATGTGTGGGACGAGGTTGCCGAGGAGCGTGCCGAGTTTGAGGCCGAGGCCCCTGGCTCGCCCGAGCGCGAAATGGAGTTTGGCGACCTGCTCTTTGCCTTGGTCAACGTCGCGCGCAAGGAGGGCATTGACGCCGAGAGCGCCCTTCGTGCCAGCACGGCAAAGTTCCGCCGTCGCTGGGCCGCGATGGAGCAGATGGCGGCCGATGCTCACGTGGATCTTGCCGAGCTTTCGACCCATGGCCTCAACGACCTGTGGGATGCCGCAAAGGCGGAGGAGTAAGACTGCGGGAACGACGGGCTGACACGCCTCATCGTTCCCGCTAAATTTTTCGAAAATCAAGTGTATCCCTCGGCTAACTTAGGGCATAATGCAAAAAGTGCGACATGGCTAACTTACGGAGGCGCACCGACGGTGCACGGTCAGCCGGTCGCTTGCATCCACTACGTTTCCAAGTGAGAGGGAGACAACATGAGCGTTATTTTGGACGTCTACGGTCGCGAGGTGCTCGACAGCCGCGGCAATCCCACCGTCGAGGTCGAGGTCGTGCTCGAGGACGGCAGCTTTGGCCGCGCGATGGTGCCTTCGGGTGCTTCGACCGGCGCCTTTGAGGCCTGCGAGCTGCGCGATGGCGACAAGGGCCGCTACCTGGGCAAGGGCGTTTCGCAGGCCGTCGAGCACGTCAACAACGAGTGCGCTAACGCCGTCGTGGGCCTCGACGCTTTCGATCAGCGCGCCGTCGATGCCGCGCTGATTGCCGCGGACGGTACCCCCAACAAGACCAAGCTCGGTGCCAACGCCATCCTGGGCGTGTCGCTGGCCGTTGCCCGCGCCGCTGCCGAGTCGGCGGGCCTGTCGCTGTACCAGTATCTGGGCGGCGTCAATGCCCACCTGCTGCCCACGCCCATGATGAACATCCTCAACGGCGGTGTGCATGCCGACAATAACGTCGACTTCCAGGAGTTCATGATTATGCCCGTGGGTGCTCCGAGCTTTGCCGAGGGCCTGCGCTGGTGCGCCGAGGTCTACCACACCCTCAAGGGCGTGCTGCACGAGGCCGGCCTGGGCGGCGGCGTGGGCGACGAGGGCGGCTTTGCCCCCAACCTTAAGACCAATGCCGAGCCGTTCGAGTACATCACCAAGGCCGTCGAGAAGGCTGGCTTTAAGCCCGGCGTCGACTTCATGTACGCCATGGATCCGGCGTCCACCGAGTTCTACAACGCTGAGACCGGTATGTACGAGCTCAAGGGCGAGGGCGTTGAGTACACGAGCGCCCAGATGGTCGATTACTGGGAGAAGCTCGTCGACACCTATCCCATCATCTCCATCGAGGACGGCATGGCCGAGGAGGACTGGGACGGCTGGGTCGAGCTTACCCGCCGCATTGGCAACAAGGTGCAGCTGGTGGGCGACGACCTGTTCGTCACCAACACCGAGCGCCTCAAGAAGGGCATCGAGCTGGGCGCCGCCAACGCGATCCTGGTCAAGGTCAACCAGATCGGTACGCTCACCGAGTCGCTCGAGGCCATCGAGACCGCCAAGGAGGCCGGCTACGCCTGCATCGTGAGCCACCGCTCCGGCGAGACCGAGGACTCCACGATCGCCGACCTGGTCGTGGGCGTCAACGCCGGCCAGATCAAGTCGGGCGCCCCGTGCCGCAGCGACCGTATCGCCAAGTACAACCAGCTCATCCGCATCGAGGACGAGCTCGAGGGCAGTGCGCGCTACGCCGGCAAGGCCGCGTTCTACAACATTCGCTAAACAGGCGAATTTGGCGAGGGGGAGGCTGACTCGGTTCCGCCCCCGCCTTGGCTGGACGCCGCAAAGCGCTGTGGGCGCTGGACCATATGGCTCAGCGCCTTTTTTATGTCGAGCAAAGGCTGGCGAAGGCAGTGCGGGCGCTCGTGCTATAACTAAAGGACTTAGCGCAAACAAACCTCAACCGCACAAGGCGCACATGGATCAGATTTACGACAACAGGTACTATTCCGCCGGTTCGCGTGAGCCGTCGCCTCGCCGTGCGCGCACGGTGCAGCTCGGTGGGTCCGCCTACGCCGGTGCCGACCGCTCCGCGCAGCGCCCGACAAGTACCTCGCGCCCCAATGCTCAAGTGAATACTTCGGCAGATGGACCGGTGCGCCCGGCACGTTCGACACATGCGTCGCGTCCCCCGGCCCAGACGCACGACAGGTCGAGCAGGCCCTCGAGCCGTCTTTCGGGCTCGGACTTTATGCGCTACGCCAACGATAATGCGGTGGTCAAGGCGATCTATGACTTTACACATGGCTCTCTGCGCCCGCTGTTTATCGGTATCGTGGTGGCGCTTGCGCTCGTGAGCCTGTATTTCCCCGTGCGCGACCTATACGTGGCAAAACGCTCGAACGACATCTTGGCCAAGCAGGTCGAGATTCGCGAGCAATACAAAGATGAGATGAAAAAAGACACTGACAAGTGGCTCTCGGAAGAGGGCATTAAGGATCGGGCACGGGAACTGGGCATGGCGATGCCCGGCGAGAAGAGGATTGAAGTGCAGGGCCTGGATGACGATTCGGATGCCTCGTCGAGCCAGAAGTCGTCGAACGCCAAGAAGGCCAGCGAAGTTGCCAAGGAAATCGAAGAAGTCGGTAAGGATGCGCCGTGGTACATCCAGGCGCTCGACATGCTGTTTGGGTTTAACGGTGTCGAGGGCCAGACGGTCGTGTCCAACGGCAAATAGCGCCCGGAGGGGAGCCCGCAATGACAAATTGCAAACGCTATAAGGTGGCGGCGATCGACCTGGGAACGGTGTCGTCGCGACTGGTGTTGGCCCAGGTCGAGGGCGGGGCGATCGTGGAATCGTCCAAGCATACCGAGATTACCGATCTTGGCGAGGGCGTTGACGCGACAGGTCGCTTTTGCGAGGCGGCCGTTGAGCGCGTGCTCGCTGCGTGCCGGATGTTTGTGGACGAGGCCCGTGCCTTTGGGGCCGTGTGCATCTGCACCACGTGCACGAGCGCCGCGCGCGATGCGTCCAATGCCGCCCTGCTGCTGGACGGCCTGCGTGAGCTGGGGCTCGAACCGCAGGTGATTCCGGGCGAGGTCGAGGCGCGCCTGACGTTTTTTGGCGTGGCGCACGACTTTGCCGGCGAGCGCATCATTGTTGCCGATTCGGGCGGCGGATCCACGGAGCTCGCGACGGGCGTCTATGCGCCGGAGCGTGGGGTCTTTGCGCTGGAAGGAACGCGCTCACTGGACATCGGTTGTCGCCGTGTGACCGAGCGGTTTTTCTCGGCGCTGCCACCCGTACGCGGCGAGCTTACTGCTGCTGCCGCGTGGGCAGGCGAGCAGTTCGTCGCCTATTTTGAAGGCCTGCCCAGCAATTTTGAGCGTGCAGAGCGCCTGGTCGCCGTGGGCGGCACCGTCACCACGCTCGTGGCGCTCGTTCATAAGCTGGAACCGTACGATTCGAGCTTTGTGCACCTGCGCGAGCTTTCGCTGGATCAGGTTTCGGCCGCTATCGAGCGCATGTCTGCGCTGGATGTTGCAGGCATTGCCGCGTTGCCAGGCGTGCAGCCCAAACGCGCGGGCGTGATCTTGGCTGGCGCCGTGGTGATTCGCGAGCTCATGCGTGCCGGCGGCTACGACACACTCACCGTAAGCGAGAATAGCCTACTCGCCGGCATGGCCGCCACCATCAACGAGACTCTCGACGGCGCGACCCCCACCATCGGCTGGACCCCCAGCCTCAGCGCCCTCTAAATAAGTTGCGGTGAAATACGGACTAAAATCGCCCTTTCGGGCCCCAAACAGCCCCTATTCCACCGCAACTTAGAGCCCCGCCGGCGTGTAAAAGAAACGAGCCCGCATCCCTTGGGGACACGGGCTCGAAAGCTCCATATGGTAGGGGCGGTGGGACTCGAACCCACAATCCTTGCGGCGAGAGATTTTAAGTCTCCTGCGTATGCCAATTCCGCCACGCCCCCGTGAGACTAGAAGTCTAGCACAAGCCGTCCGTTACGCGTTGACGGCCATCGAGTGTTGGCCCGACTTCTCCAGGAACTCTTGGAACTTTGCCTCGTCGCCCTTGTTTTGATACTGCAGGGCCAGCAGGTACTCCAGTCGGCAGCGCTTGACCGGGTCGTCGCCGACATCCTCGAGCATGCGCTCCAGCTCGGGAATGTCGTTGTGGCGCTTGAGGATCATCGTGTCGTACATCAGCTGGCATTCGTGTGCGACCGCCTCGGCCTGACCGCCCTCAAAGCCCTTGATCTCGTGCAGAAGCTCCTTGGACTTTTTGCGGTCCTCCTGGCCAACATAGTAGTTAAAGGCTTTGATCACCAGGTCGACGCGCTGCATCTTGGGGAGGTTGAGCCCCAGCAGCAGGTCGAACATCTCGCTGGCACGCTCGTGGTCCTCGCGCAGCAGATAGGAGTTCAGGCGCAGGTAGTCGCGGTTGTAGCGTGGGTACAGCATGCTGGTGAGTTTGCCGTCGAGCAAACGATCGAACTCGTCCCACTGCTTGGCGGCCATCAACTGCTGCAGACGCTTGAACGTGGTGCGTTTTTTGACGCTAAAGAACACCGACACGGCGATGCAGATGATAACGACGGCGGTCCAGAGGGTGCGGGAATCGGGCATTTCAGAGTCCTTAGTCGCTCTTAAAGCGAGCGGTATGACAACACGTACTAGATGTATTATACGCAGCGTGCAAGCAAACTGGCATAAAAGCTCATCGAGGCTGAGTGCCATCGCTCGCTGCGGTACACTTACCTAAAGTAAACCATGAAGGGAGACATTACCTATGAAGAAGATCGTTTTGGCTTGCGGTGCTGGCGCTGCTACTTCCACACTCGTTGCCCAGAAGGTCGCCACCTTGCTCGACGCCAACGGTTACGCCGACAAGTACGAGATCGTGCAGTGCGCCATCTCCGAGGCCAAGGACTACTGCGACGAGGGCGCCGACCTGCTGATCGCCACCACCGTTGCCCCCGAAGGCCTCACCTGCCCGTACGTGAGCGGCGTGCCCTTCATGACCGGCATGAACCGCGTCGCTGCCGAGAAGGCCGTTCTCGACGTCATGGCTCAGTAGGCGCTGACTGCATGAGTGAGCAGAACGCCAACCCGGTAGAGCTCTTTGGTATGCGCGTTGCCCATGTGGGCATTAACGCCACCGACCCGGCAGACGCCCTGGAGATCGCGGAGCTGTTCTCGACGATGATGGGCCTGCCCGTCATCGAGACCCCGGTTTCGTACTTCAACGATTCGCTGGTCGAGATCATGAAGCAGAACGGTCGTGGCACCAAGGGCCACATCGGCTTTGCCGTTAACGACATCGATGCAGCTGAGAAGTGGTTTGCCGAGCGCGGGCTCGAGGTCAACGAAGAGTCGCGCGCGCTGCTGCCCGACGGTGGTACCAAGCTCGTGTACTTTAAGCGCGAGTTCGCCGGTTTCGCCGTGCACCTGTGCCGCGAGTAGCGCACAAGCTGTCATAGCTAGCAAAAAGGGATAGGGCTGCGTGGCCCTATCCCTTTATTTATGCCGAGGGGCTTCCTACCGCGGCAGGCGAATCGTAAAGCGGCTGCCGACGCCCTCGACCGAGGTCACACCGATGACGCCGCCGTGGCTGTCGACGATCCACTTGGCGATCGCAAGCCCCAGACCCGAACCCTGTGCGCCGGCATCGCGCGCGTTGTCGGCACGGTAGAACCGCTCGAACGCGTGAGCTGCGGATTCCTGGTTCATGCCGATGCCCTCGTCCTCAACACTTATGTCGATCGTGCCCGCGCCCGCATCCGGCGTTATGCCAAATGTGACGGTCGTTCCCGCATCCGAGTACTTGGCGGCGTTTTGCACGATCACGCGCAGAGCCTGCTTCACGAGCGCCACGTCGACGGGCGCGTCGCAGCGCGGGTCGCTGGCAAGCGCAGCGTCAGAAGCCAGCCGATACGTGTGCTCGGTATCGATCATCTGCGATTCTTCGCATACCTCGCTGACCAGTGCAGCCAAGTTGGTATGCGCGCGCCGCAGGACCGTGCGCCCGGCATCGCCGCGCGCCAAAAACAGCAGCTGCTCCACAAGCTCTTGCATGTGCTCGCTTTCGGCTTTAAGGGACGCGATGGATTCCGCCAGCACGTCCGGGTCGTCCTTACCCCAGCGGTCGAGCATGTTCACGTAGCCCTGAATCACCGCGATGGGCGTGCGCAGCTCGTGGCTCGCGTCGTTGACAAAGCGCATCTGCTGCAGCTTGGCCTCTTGCATCTGGCGCAGCAGGCGGTTGAGTGCGACCTCGATGCTTGCCAGGTCGGCGTCGCCGGTGGTGACGCTCGGCGAGTCGACGCTTGCGCGCTCGATGGCCTGCTCCAGTGTTTCCATTTTGCCGCCGGCGAGTTGCATGCGGCCGAGTTCGTCCACGCGCAGGGCCAGATCGTTGAGCGGCGCCATGGTGCGGCGCACGCGCCTCGCGCCGCCGAGCATGTTGAGCACGCTGATGACCTGCCAACCCACAACGACAAGGTAGAGAGGCCATAGCGTGACGAGGTCCTGCGCGAGGGGGAAAGTCTTGGTGGTACGCGCGAGCTCGACGGTATAGGTGAGCGTTGTCAGGTCCCAGCCGCGCGCGGGCGTCAGCGTCATGCCGCGAACGGTGGCGCTGGGGATCCATCCTGCGGTAAACGCGCCGTTGGGCAGCGTCTGGTTGTATCCATAGACGAGGATCGCCGCCGCAATCACCACCAGCAACAGATCGAGCCAGACGTAGCTCATCAGGCGGCGCCACATATAGCTCCAGTTGATGGCGCGGGCGATGGAGGTGACGCGCTTGGCCTCGGCGTTACGTGCGGCAGACATAGCCCACCCCGCGCACGGTCTGGATGATGCGGGCACCGCCGGCGTCCTCGATCTTGGCGCGCAGGTGCGCGATGTGCACGTCGACGTTGTTGGTGTCGCCCACGTATTCGTAGCCCAGCGCCTCGTGCGCAATGCGCTCGCGCGTGAGCACGGTGCCGGCATGTGCCATAAGCAGGGCGAGGACGTCGAACTCGCGGGCGGTCAGCACGATGGGCGAGCCGCCGACCGTGACTTCGCGGCGGTCGGGATCGAGCGCGACCGAACCCACGGTGAGCGCGGCGGGGGAGGGCGCGGCTGAGGTCTTGGCCGAGTCTCCAGCCGGGGGTATCGCAGCGGCACCCGTAGCGCCCTCCCCGGCCCCAACGCCGCCAACGCCCGAAGCCGCCCGCACGGCCTCCGAGCGCTTCAGCGCAACGCGGATCCGTGCGAACAACTCCTCAATCGCAAACGGCTTGGTCAGGTAATCGTCGGCGCCGGCATCGAGCCCGGCCACCTTGTCCATCACGGCATCTCGCGCGGTGACCATAATCACCGGCACATCCTTGTGCTTGCGTACGCGCCGCAGGACCTCCATGCCGTTGAGCTGCGGCAACAACACGTCGAGCAGAATCAGATCGTAGTCGCGCTCCAGCGCCAGGTCCACGGCGGTGCGGCCGTCGGCGGCGTGCTCCACCTGGTAGCCCTCGTGCTCCAGCTCGAGCGTCACAAAGCGGGCGATTTTCTCCTCGTCCTCTACGATCAGGATCCGTGCCATGCGTGCCCCCGTCTGCGATTACTTGTCGTCGTTCAGATTTTGCTTGATGTCGTCCGCGGCATCAGCGGCGTGATTCATAAGGTTGTTGATGCTGCCGGGCACGTCGCCGTCGCTGTCGATGCGGTAGCGCATGCCAAAGAACAGGCCAATCAGCATCAGCCATATCGTGGCGCCCCAAGCAAACAGCGCGACGATGGGGATCAGGATGGGGATGTTGAGGATGATCGCATCGTGGCGCGTGGCAATAAACTTGGTGCCCAGGCTCAGGCGGAAGAGCTTTTTGAGGTACTCCCACACGCTGTCCATCTTCTTGGAGAAGTCGGTCTTTTCGCTCGACTTCTCGTAGGCGGCCTGCGCGGCGACCATCTCGGCCGAGGGCTCATCGACCGGCACGGACTCGGTGGCGGCGTGCGCCGACGTGGTTTGCGTCTTGCCCTGCGACTCGAGCCAAATGATGGCATCCAGAACGTTACCGTTGGCGGCGTCGAGCGCGGCCTTGGCATCGGTGTAGCTCACGTTGCACTTGGTGCGGATGGTTTCAACTTTTTCGAGGTCGTCCATGACCTGTCCTTTCGTTCGATGGGCGCGACGCCGGACGATTTGCCCGGGCGCGAGCGTTGCGTTCGGCGGTCTGCGTTGCGCGGCGCCGCCCCGCCCTTGGTCGAACTCTATAGTGCAGGTTATAGATTAAGCGATTCTTGAGCCAAGATTAACGTTGGATGAGTTTTTGGGTGGCGGTGGGAAAAGTATTAGACCTCGATAGCGGGGGATGTGGTGCCGGTGCAAAACGGCGTCAAAGGTTGGTCGAGCAGGCGGTTTCTCCATTGATGTCCGCACAGCATGTGACACTTACCCTGCCGCCCCGCTCTGCCGCGGCGGCATGCGTCTGAACAACGACCCTCTAAGGAGTTCGATACCGATGAGTGACAACGCAAAGCATCTCGCAAAGAAGTGCGTTAAGGACGCGGGGCCGTGCCTCGCGCTGTGCGTAGCCGGCGCAGCGGTCGCGCTGTTGGCTGTTCTGGGGCCGTTCGACGTGCTCCGAAGTGCCAGCTTTCTGCATGTTTGCATGGCTCTTGCCGGCGCCACGATGACCGGCGGCGTGCTCGATCTGATCTTTTGGGTGTTTGACCCGTTTGGATGGAAGAGCGAGGGGTAGGTCCCAAAGGATGGAAGGGCTGGAACGGTTGACTTAGTGATCGTGCAGAATGTGGGCTAGCGACTTACAGGGAAGTGGTAATCCGATGACGGTCTATGTAACAGGCGATATTCATGGCGGCGCTGACATGCAAAAGCTCCGCGATTGGGAGCTTGGGGATAGCCTGGCGAGCGACGACTATCTCATCATCGCGGGCGACTTTGGCTTTCCCTGGGACTTTTCTACCGAGGAATGTGCCGATATTGCTTGGCTGGAGTCGCGCCCCTACACCGTGCTGTTTGTCGACGGCAACCACGAGCGTTTCGATCACTGGGCGGAACGCCCCATGGAGTTGTGGCACGGTGGGCTGACGCAGCGCCTGTCGGATACCTCGCCCATACGGCGCCTGACGCGCGGCGAGGTTTTTGAGCTCGACGGCTCAACGGTCTTTACCATGGGCGGCGCCACGAGCGTGGACAAGGAATACCGCATTCCGTATTCCAGCTGGTGGCCGCAGGAGCTGCCGGACGAGCGCAACTTTGAGGAGGCGCGGGCAAAGCTCGACAGCGTGGGCTGGACGGTCGACTACGTGATCACTCACACCTGCTCTACGCGCATGCTTTCGTCCACGCTTTATCCAGCGTCCGGCTGGAATTGCCCCTCCGTTGATCGGCTTACGGCATTTTTCGATGAGCTGGAAGACCGCTTGGACTACAAGCGCTGGTACTACGGGCATTTTCATCGGGATACCAACCCGGCCGAGCGTCACACCGTGCTCTACGACTGCATCGTTCGCTTGGGCGACGAACTCCAGCCCTGGGATGTTGCGTAGAGGCGGGGTGGCTGGCTACTCGACCGTTACAGTGATGTTCTCCCGATGCGCGCGGATGACGTCCCAGCTAAAGTGCTCGACCAGCTGCTCGGCGGTACGCGGCGTGGTGTCCGGCGCGATGCCTGTTTGCCCGGCGAGCCATCCCAACAGTGCCTCGGGTGTGCCAAAGCGGGTGCGGAGCTCGCCCAGGTCCAGATCGCGATCGCGCTTGGAAAGGCGGCGGCCGTCCGGTGACATGAGCAGCGGAATGTGCGCGTAGTGCGGCGTGGGCAGTCCCAGCAGATGTTGCAGATAGATCTGGCGCGGCGTGGAACCAAGCAGGTCGCATCCGCGTACGATCTCGGTGACGCCCATGGCAGCGTCGTCGACCACCACGGCCAGCTGATAGGCAAACACGCCGTCGCTGCGGCGCACCAAAAAGTCACCGCACTCGGTGGCGAGTGCTTCGCATTGGGCTCCGTACGTGCGGTCCACGAATTCGATCACGTCGCTGGCGAGGTCGTCGACGGTGGGCACGCGCAGGCGCGTGGCCGGAGCACGCAGGGCACTGCGGCGGGTGATTTCATCAGCAGAAAGACCTCTGCAGGCGCCGCGGTAGATGGGCGTGCCGTCGCTGGCGTGCGGCGCGCTCGCGGCGTGGAGTTCGGCACGCGTGCAAAAACAGGGATAGGTGAGGCCGGCGTCTTGCAGCTGGCGCAGGGCGTCCTCGTACAGATCCAGGCGATCGTGCTGGTAGTAGGGGCCTTCGTCCCACTCGAGCCCCAGCCAGGTCAGATCGTCAATCAGTTGAGCGGCAAGTTCCGGGCGCTTGCAGCGATCGTCCAGGTCCTCGATACGCAACACGATGCTGCCGCCCTGGCTGCGGGCCGAAAGCCATGCGCACAGGCAGCTGAACACGTTGCCCAAGTGCATGCGGCCCGAGGGCGACGGGGCAAAGCGGCCCACGACGGGGGTGGGCACTGCCGTTGCTGGTGCGTCCGCGGCGGGCGTTGCTATGTTGCGTGTTTTGATATCCATGCGGATGAGTATAGCGCGGGGCTTGGCAGGGAAGGCGTTGCCGCGCTCACAAGTTGGCGGCGGTGCGCATTGCGCACGGTGGGTTTGCGGCTCAAGGTCTCGATCGCTGCGTACCGACTTAGCCTCACAAACGACAGAAACCCCGGCAGCTCTTCGCAACTGCCGGGGTTTCCGCGGAAAAGGGGGACATGATCCTCGAGCGAACGGCAAAGGGGCAAACCGTTTTCGCTCAACTACTTTATGCCCCTCGGCTGGCGGCTCAGTCAGCGCATGCCGCGCCCACACAAAGCCGCTACACCTGTGACGGAGCTGTGAAGTGGTATCTATTGCTGGCGCAGGCCATGCCAAGGGTGTCCCTAATGACTGGTCATTTAAGAACGTCCCCAATGACTGGCTGTTGGGGTGCGGGTGTGACTTTCATCCCGTTTGGCGCTCCGGTCGCCTAGATGTTCGTCATGCGTACCCGCAAACGTGGGACAATGGCGCTGTTGGTTTTACAGACAAAGGATGTGCCTATGAACACCCTCGCCGCCAAAGTCAGCCGGCAGCGCCACCTGTTTGCGCGATTCGCTTCCGTCTGCGTGCTCGTCGCGCTTGCGTTGTTGCTGCTGCCTGTCGCCGCGCACGCCGACGGCTACTCCATGACCCAGACCTATATCAGTGCCACGGTCGAGGCCGATGGATCGCTGACCGTTGTCGAGGGACGCCAGTTTGATTTCGACGACGACATCAACGGCGTGTTTTGGGAGATCAATACGGGCTCCAACCAGCAGGGCGGCACGGCGGGCGTCGACGTGCTGAGTGTCGAGGAAGAGGACACCGCGTTTAACAAAGTCGATAGCGCGAACAAGGGCGACTCTGGCGTCTACACGGTCGAGCAGACCGGTGACGGCGTAAGGATTAAGGTGTTCAGCCCTCACGAGAGCGGCGACAGCGCAATCTACTACGTGAGCTACACCATGACCGGTGCGGTTATGAACTGGGCCGATACCGCCGAGCTCTACTGGAAGTTCGTAGGTGACGGCTGGTCTGCGGATTCCGATGACGTCGAGATGGAAGTGTGCTTCGCGAATGCCGCTGCCGGGACGGCGGCCGTCAAGGGCGATAACTTCCGCGCATGGGGCCATGGTCCGCTGACGGGCGACGTGTCGCTCGATGAGGACGAGCCCATGGTCACCTATACCATTCCCTGCGTGCACCAGGGCGAATTCGCCGAGGCACGCATCGCCTTCCCTAGCGACTGGGTGCCGCAGCTTGCCGCTTCGGGCGAAGAGCGCATGTCAACGATCCTGAGCGAAGAGAAGGAATGGGCCGACGAAGCTAACGCCCGCCGCGCTCACGCTCGCATGATTGCCAATGCACTTGCCGTGCTAAGTGTTGTTGCGGCGGTGGCCTTTACCGGCACAATCGTTATGCTCAAGCTGCGCCGCCGTAAGCCCAAGCCGCTTTTCCAGGACGAATATTTCCGCGATGTGCCTTCGGCCGACCATCCCGCCGTGCTTTCGGCCCTCATGAGCTGGAACGAGGTGCCCGATCAGGCATATATCGCCACGCTCATGAAGCTCACTGACGACCGTGTGATCAAGCTGGAGCAGGCGACCGTGACCAAGGCCAAGAAGGGTCTGTTGGGGCGTGAAAAAGAAGAGCAGACGTATCGCGTGACGGTGAGTGATGCGGGCTGGAAGTCGGCCAAGGGCATTGACCACATGGTGCTCAAGGTCTTCTTTGCCGGTACTAAGCCTGACGAGAACGGCGATCGCTCGCGCACGTTCGACGAGCTGCAGCACTACGTCAAGCAGCACGCTACACCCGTGGGCGACAAGCTCGAGGACTATCAGAACACCGTTAAGGGCAAGCTGGCCGATAGCGAGTACGTTGCCTCAGACGGCATTGTTGCAATGGTGTTTTGCCTGGTTCTTGGTATCCTGATTGCCTTTGTTCCCGTGGGATCCATCTTCTTTACCGATGGCGCACAGGCGAACATTACCGCCGCGGTTATCTCGGTGCCGATTGTGCTGGTGGGTATCGGCGTGGGCCTTACGTTCCGCCGCTTTACGCCGGAGGGCGCCGAGGTGGCGGCTCGCTGCAAGGCGCTCAAGCATTGGCTCGAGGATTTCACACGCCTAAAGGAAGCCGTCCCGGGCGATTTGGTGCTGTGGAACAAGCTGCTGGTGATGGGCGTTGCCCTGGGCGTTTCGAAAGAAGTGCTGCGACAGCTGGCCGAGGCCGTGCCGCCCGAGGTGCGCGAGGCCGACGGCTTCTACGACAATTATCCCTGTTACTGGTGGTACTACCATCATTACGGTATCGAGTCTCCGCTCGATTCGTTCGATGACGTGTATCACGAGAGCATCCGTGAGCTGGCGTCGAGCTCCGACAGCTCGGGCGGCGGCGGAGGCGGCGGCTTCTCTGGCGGCGGAGGCGGCGGCGTCGGCGGAGGCGGCGGCGGAACGTTCTAGCGCGCTCTGATTTTTGGGATGGATCTTCTCCGGCGACTGCCGACGGATCCATCCCATTTTCATGTGCTACCTACGAAGGCTGTCCCCAACGACTAATCACTGGGAACATCCCTAAATGACTAGGTATGGCTGCTGGGTTTAGGCTGTTAGATCGAGTTCGTAGAGGAAGCTTTCGCGCGGCATGTCGTGGCGACGCTCTTCGCGGTTGGCGCGGTGCGTGGCCGTGCGCTTAAAGCCGTGCAGCTCGTAGAACTTCCACGAGCAGTTGGAGTCGGTGTACAGGTGCGCCCTCGTCGCTCCAAGCGAGGATAGGTGTGAGACCGCGGCATCGAGCAGAACCGTGCCAACGCCCAGGCCATGGACATCGCGATCCACGGCAAGCAGCGTGACCTCGTTGTCGTGCGGCAACGGGCTGCTCTCGAGCAGGCGGTTGTTGGTCCGGATGGTTGCGCGCACAAACGAGAGATACTCGGCGCAGGCATCGGGCTCCAGCTCACGCATCTGCGATAGCAGCGCGCGTTCGGTATCCATCCAATGTTCCTTAACGGTGGCGCCGGAGCTCTGTCCTGCGCGTGCAAGCGCAATGCCGCGTGCATGGCCGTCGATTACGGCAACCTGCGAAAACGTCGAAGACGAAAGGCAATAGGCGAGGTCGCATGCGGCCTCGAGGCGGTTGTACTCATCGTTATCCGAATTGTTATGCCAAAGCTGCTGCAGAATCAACGCGATGGCGTCGAAGTCTTCGGTATCAAACGGTCGGTAGAGAACCCGCGAGACCATGGTGCCTCTTTCTTTTGCGGATGCATATCGAGCACAGTTCTACCACGCTATTGGCATCTAATTATGGTGCCCCTGTGTTCCATGAACTCACCGTGCCCGGTGCCGTGCCCATCCCCTCCGCTCGCAAACTTTTTCTGCATATGCGCCCGTTGCGGGGTGCATCGATGCGCTCGATGCGCTACATTGAATCAGTATTTTCAATGCCGCTGCGCGAGCGCTGCAGATCGACGTATCACCGACTCACAGAGCACGGCGGCGTACCAGACAGGAGGACTGCATGGGATCTGATGTGAAGATCGCACGCGCGTTGATTTCGGTTACCGATAAGACGGGCGTCGTCGATTTCGCACGGACGCTGGTCGATGACTTTGGCGTCGAGATCATCTCTACGGGCGGCACGGCTCGTGCCATCGAGGACGCGGGCGTCCCCGTAACCCCCATCGAGGAGTTCACGGGCTATCCCGAGATGATGGACGGCCGCGTTAAGACCCTGCACCCCAAGGTTCACGGCGCGCTGCTGGCCCGCCGCGATTCCGAGCAGCACATGCAGGAGGCGGCACAGCACGGCATTAAGCTGATCGACCTGGTCGTCGTCAACCTGTACGAGTTCGAGAAGACCGTCGCCAACCCCGAGGTCACCTTCGCGGATGCCATCGAGCACATCGACATCGGCGGTCCTTCCATGCTGCGCTCTGCCGCCAAGAACGCCGCGAGCGTTACCGTCATCTCCGACCCGGCCGACTATGATGCCGTCCTGGCCGAGATGCGCGAGACCGGTGGCTGCACCACGCTTTCCACCCGTCGTCGCCTGCAGGTGAAGGTCTACCAGACCACCGCCGCCTACGACACGGCTATCTCCCGTTGGCTCGCCGCCCACGCAAGCGACGTGGCGGACACCTCTGCCAAGCTCGAGATCTCGCTGGAGAAGGTCGACGACCTGCGCTATGGCGAGAATCCTCAGCAGAAGGCCACGGTCTATCGCTTTGCCGAGGGCTGCGAGAATACCGCGAGCTCGCAGTTCCCGCTCGTGGGCTCCGAGCAGATCCAGGGCAAGCCGCTCAGCTACAACAACTATCTGGATGCCGACGCCGCTTGGAACCTAGTCCGCGAGTTCGACGAGCCGGCCTGCGTGATCCTCAAGCATCAGAACCCCTGCGGCTCCGCCGTGGCCGAGGACATCACGGCCGCCTACGACCGCGCCTTCGCCTGCGATCCCAAGAGCGCCTTCGGCGGCATCATCGCCTGCAACCGCGAGGTTCCCTATGAGCTGGTTGAGCACTTTGCCGATCAGAACAAGCAGTTCGTCGAGGTTATCATCGCTCCGAGCTACACTGCCGAGGCGCTCGAGCGCATGGCCAAGCGCCCCAACCTGCGCGTGCTGGCCACCGGCGGCGTGGACCACGGCGCCCAGGTGGAGCTGCGCTCCGTCGACGGCGGCATGCTGGTGCAGGAGGTCGACCACGTGACCGAGGATCCTGCGACCTTTACGTTCCCCACCGACCGCAAGCCCACCGACGCCGAGATGGCCGAGCTCGAGTTTGCCTGGAAGGTCTGCAAGGGCGTCAAGTCCAACGCCATCCTGGTTTCCAAGGGTAAGGCCGGCATTGGCATGGGCCCGGGTCAGCCCAACCGCGTTGACTCTGCGCTGCTTGCCTGCGAGCGCGCCGAGGACTTCTGCGAGCGCGAGGGCGTGGAGAAGGGCGGCTTTGCCTGTGCAAGCGACGCGTTCTTCCCGTTCCGCGACAACGTCGACGTGCTCGCCGCGCACGGCGTGACCTGCATCATCCAGCCCGGCGGCTCCAAGCGCGACGACGAGAGCGTCCAGGCCTGCAACGAGCACAATATTGCTATGGTCTTTACCGGCGCCCGCCACTTTAGGCACTAAGTTTCGCCCCGAAACAAAATAATCTCTGCAAAAGACGGCTGCTCCGTTTGGAGGGCCGTCTTTTTGGTATAAGAGGACGGAATGACTAACACGAAAGGTATGACCATGCCCCAGATTGATGATGCCGAGCTGTTTGGCAATGCCGAGGATCAGCGTGCGTACGAGGACTTTTGCGCCAATCAGGAGGCGGTCGAGAAGTTTACGCTCGACAAGCCCGCACTTGTCTGCCGTTGGCGTATGTCCAACAAAAAGGTGCCCATGCTCAACCGCCACATTCGCGCGCTGTCCGAGCGCCTGGTGCAGGGCGAGCCGCTTACCCATAACATGCTCAGCTGGGCCAAACAACACGTTGAGTGGTCGCTTGCCGAGGGCGATTACACTGCGCACGACGGCGTACTCATGCTAGTGATCGACGTCAACGGCAACGCCGCCATGACGGTGGGGGAGTACGAGCCGCTCGCCGATACGTCGGCCAAGGCTCTGCGTGCCCGTTCCGCCGAGGCCCGCTCCGAGGCCGACGAGACCGGCGTGGCGCCCGAGTTGCTCGCCGCCGTCAACAACGGCGAGCTTGCCTTTGTGGCGCCGGCGGACGAGTGCCTGTGCGGCACGGCGACGCTCATTGAGCAGCTGGCCCAGACCAAGGGCATCCCGGTCGCGCGCGTAGATATTCCCGCACAGCTCAAGGGCGCCTTGTTCCTGGTGAGCGACGAGCACGGTGTGGTCCCCGCAACCGAGACGGACGCCGCCGAGGCCGACGCCGCTACGGTCGCCTTCTTCGCCGAAGGCTACGAAAAGCTCCGCGCCCGCCGCTAAATGATTTTTCTGGGACGGGGATTAAAGAATCATTTTGGTCCCCGCCACCGCTGCGAGTGCGAGGCGGACAAAACGCCCCCGCTCGCGAACAGTTCTGTCACCTGGCACCGCGCGAGGCGTGTACCTGCAGCTTTGCGGTCATAATGGGACAAGACAACCAAGAGGGGAGCGGAATCAATGGCGCTGATCTATATCGTTGAGGACGACGAGCCCATTCGTCGTGAGCTTGTCGACATCCTTGCCCGCGCCGGGTTTGAAGTCGAGGCCTGCGAATCGTTTGAGCATGTCTCGCGCGATATTCTCGCCGC
>CABVCF010000021.1 GCA_902496775.1 uncultured Collinsella sp. | reverse complement strand
CCGTCTATGGCGAAGTCAACGAGGCCATCGACCAGAATCTGGTCATGATGGAGAAGATGAAGCTCATTGCCTCCCGCCACGACTTGGTCTGCCTGCTGCATGAGAAGCCCTTCGAGGGCATCAACGGTTCGGGCAAGCACAACAACTGGTCGCTTGGCACCGAGTCCGAGAACCTGCTCGATCCGGGCGACACCCCGCTCGACAACCTGCAGTTCATCGTCTTCCTCACCGCGGTGATCGAGGCCGTCGATAACTATCAGGAGCTCCTGCGTGCCTCCGTTGCCTCGGCCGGCAACGACCATCGTCTGGGCGCCAACGAGGCTCCTCCGGCGATTATGTCCATCTTCCTGGGCGACCAGCTTACCGAGGTCGTCGAGAAGATCATCGATGGCAAGGCTTCCGTCCATGCCACGCGCGGCGTGCTCGACCTGGGCGCCGATACCCTGCCCAAGCTGATGCAGGACAACACCGACCGCAACCGCACCTCCCCGTTTGCCTTCACCGGCAATAAGTTCGAGTTCCGTGCCTGCGGCTCCGAGCAGAACGTCTCCGACTCCAACCTGGTGCTCGATGCCGCCGTGGCCAAGTCGCTCAAGTCCTTCGCCGACGCGCTTGAGGGTACGCCCGAGGATAAGTTCCAGGACGCTGCGCTCGAGTATTGCAAGAAGGTCCTGACCGATCACCAGCGCATCCTGTTCTCCGGTGACGGCTACTCCGATGAGTGGCCCGTCGAGGCCGAGAAGCGCGGCCTTGCCAACAACAAGACCACGGCCGATGCCCTGCCCGCCTTTGTTTCCGATAAGGCTATCGCGCTCTTTGAGGAGACGGGTGTCCTGACCAAGGCCGAGGCTCAGTGCCGCTACGACTGCAAGCTCGAGAAGTACAACAAGCTCATGAACATCGAGGCTACCACGATGGTTCGCGAGGCGCGTCGTACCTATCGCCCGGTCATTACCGCCTATGCCACCAAGGTCGCTAAGGGCCTTGAGACTATTCGTGCCGCCGGCGCCGAGGCCGCCATGCAGTGTGAGCAGAACACGCTCAACAAGCTCTGCAACGGCATCACCACCATCAACGACTCCATTAAGGCGCTCGATGCCGTGCATCAGAAGGCCGAAGCTCTCGATGGCCAGGAGCAGGCCAACGTGTATGCACACGAGGTCGTTCCCGCTATGGATGCGCTGCGTGCCGCCGTGGACGCCATGGAGGAGATCGTGGCAGCCGACTACTGGCCGGTCCCGACCTACGACGACATCCTGTTCTACGTGTAGAGCGTAACTGACATATCGTCACGGTATTGAGCCGGGGTCCGCATCATGCGGGCCCCGGTTTTTGTTTGCGAAGGACGCTTTGAAGCCCGTTTTGCCGCCGACTTGCCTAGGTATAAAGGGTTGTGGACAAAAAACGCCAAATATGAGTACTGTCACAAGTCCTATAGCATTATCTTTTTGCAAAATATGCAGTGTTACGCAACATATGTTCAAGTACTTAGTTGATAAACGCCTGCAATTCTTCTGCCGTAGGACGCCTGGCGTCTAAATCGCCTTCTGATGGCATGAAATCGATGTTACTAAATTGGTAACAGTACTCATATTTGCTATTTTTTGCCCACAGGCCCTTGGACGACAGTGTGATTTAATGCCCTCGGGGTTCGAATCCCGACATATCGGTAGCAAAAAGCCCGCTACCGAATTGGTAACGGGCTTCACATCTCAAATGGTGCCCCCAGCGGGATTCGAACCCGCGATATCCACCTTGAAAGGGTGGCGTCCTTGGCCGCTAGACGATGGGGACAGCGGGAAAGAGTATAGCAGACTTTTTTAGCCGTTCACATATCGTTGGCAAACTGAAAAACCACCACAAAGGTGCCTGTCCCCTTTGTGGTTGTGAGGTGCTAGGGGAGGAGCTTCATGGCTGCGTCGTGGGCGGCGTGCTCGTAGGTGTCGTCGAGGGGCTTGAGCGGCAGCAGGGCTGTGGCCTGCGCATCGCCGCGGCGCTCGAGGGCGTGCGCGATCAGCCAGTCGGCGAGTTCGGGGTTCTTGGGCAGCGCCGGCCCGTGCAGGTACGTGCCGATGACGCCCTTGTAGATCAGACCCTCAAGGCCATCGTCGCCGTTGTTGCCGGTGCCCGTGACGACGGACGTTCCGAGTGGCGTGGCCTCTGCATCGAGCAGGGTGCGGCCGCCGTGGTTCTCAAATCCCACAAAGGGCTCGGGTGCCAGATCGGTTTTGACGGCTACGTTGCCGATCAGGCGGTCGGATCCGCGCACGGTTTCGGCGGCAATGACCCCCAGACCCTCAATGCGATTCTCACCCATATAGTACGAACGGCCGAGCAGCTGATAGCTGCCGCAGATGGCGAGCAGCGAACCGCCATCCTCAACATAGGATGCGACCTTGTCTTTTTGAGCGAGCAGTTCATGTGCGACCGCCAGCTGGTCGCGGTCGGAGCCACCGCCCATCATGACGATATCGGCATCGGTCAAATCAAGCGTTTCGCCCATACGGACCTCGTCCACACGCACGGGAATGCCGCGCCAAGCGCAGCGGCGCTCGAGCGCGATAACATTGCCGCCGTCGCCATAGAGGTTAAGGGCATCGGGATACAGGTAGACGATGCGCAGCGGGCGCGAAAGCTCGACTGGCGCGATGCCGACAGGAAGAGCGCTGCCGTCGGCACGGGCTATGGCGCGGGCAGCAACAGCGTCGGCGGTGCTGCCCTTCAGCCCGTCGAGTTCTTTGACCAGCGGCGGGAAGGCCGTGTAGTTGGCGACGGCGTAGAAGGTGTCATCGGCGGCCTCGTCTGCCACGGCGCCAATTGCCTGCGCGACGTCCGAGATAATCGCGGCATCGATGCCGGCGTACTTGAGGCGCACCTGCATGTCGTGTGCGCGCGTGCCGCCGGCAAAGGCGACAAGACCCGGCGTGTCGGCGATGCGCTCAAAGTCGACGTCGTAGATCCACGAAACATCGTGGCCGTCGGCGTCGTTGTCGTTAAGGAAGAAAGCGCAGAGTCTGCCGCCCGCCGTCTTAATGGATTGGATCTGTCGATCGAAGCCCACGGGATTCTTGGCCAGGTTTGCCTCGACGGTGCGGCCGGCGATATCCCAGCGGCCCATGCGTCCGCCGGCGGGGACGTAGGCATCGAGCGTAGGCTGTAGAAGCGCCGTATCCACGCCCAACTCGTGCGCGGCAAAGAATGCAGCGGCAACGTTGTAGACCATGTACAGGCCGTTGTAGCGTGTGGCGATGTGTGCGGCAGCCGCGTCGGACGCAGATCCTAAGACCAGGTCAAAGTCGTAGCCGTCGCAGCCGAGCTCCACGCCCGTCACACGGCGGACCAGTGCGGGGCGTGCCCAACCGCACGAGGGGCAATGGTAGGCGCCAAGCTGGCCGTATTGCACGTAGTCATACTCCAGCGGCGCGTTGCACTGTGAGCAAAAACGTGAGTCGCTAATACGGTCGGACTCGGTGTCGGTGGCGCCGTCGATGCCAAAGGCGATGCTCGTGTTGGGGACGCGTGCGGCAATCGAGGCACACAGCGGGTCGTCGGCGTTATAGATGAGCGTCGTTGTCGGCGAAAGCTCCAGCGCGTGGGCGATGACGTCCTGGGTGTGGTCGATCTCGCCGTAGCGGTCCAGCTGGTCGCGGAACAGGTTGAGCAGCACAAAGTACGTCGGCTTGAGCTTGGGCAGGACGCGCACCGTGTAGAGCTCGTCGCACTCAAAGACGCCTACGCGCTTGCTGCTGGCGGTTCGCTTAAGGTTGCCACGCGCCTCGAGCAGGGCACCAACCACGCCCGGCTCCATGTTGTTTCCGGCACGGTTGCATACCACGGTGGCGCCGCTGGCGGCAACGGCGTCGGCAATGAGATTGGAGGTGGTGGTCTTGCCGTTGGTGCCGGTGATCACCACGCTGCGGTCGACAAGGCCGGCGAGGTCGCTCAGCAACTCGGGGTCGATCTTCATGGCGATGCGGCCGGGGAGTACGCCACCCTGGCGCTTAAGGACGGAGCGCAGCCCCCAGCGAGCGATATCGCTCGAGGTGCAGGCAAGAGATGAGCGGAGGTTCATGAAACCGTTCCTAACGTAAACGACATGGTCGGGTCGAGTGCGTCACTAAAAACCGTAGCGGCGCGCAAATTCCTGGGCAAGCTGCGACGCGTCTTCGCAGGCATTGGCCCAGGGGGCAAAGTCGGGGGTATCCGAGATGATGCCGTCGGCTTCCCAAACCGCCTGGTGCGAGAGATCCCAGGGGTCGCGCGGCTCGGGTCGGCAGGGAAGGTACGGCGTCTGATACATGGGGTTCAGCAAAAAGAACGCGCCGCCCTCGCAGCGGTTGGCAAACTCACGCAGCGCGCGTGTCGCCGGGCGCATCTTGTTCGTTTTGAACAGCAAGATCGTGCGGGCGAGCAGGTACCAGGGGGAGTTCTCGAGTGCATCGGCTCCCATCTGCTCCTCGAGCTGGTGGGCCAGGGCAAAAAAGCCGTCCTCGTCTTCCAAGCGAGCGAGGGCGAGTAGCACGGTGCCTGCAGCTCGGGTGGGATAGCCTTCTGCCTTAAGAACACGGCGGGCGTAGTTGGCGGCAGCACGGTAGCGGGCGCTCGCCATGCACAGCTGCGAGATGGCCTCGAGCGTATGAAGCCACCCGATAAGAGCCGGCTCGCTCACGGTAAGGTCTGCTGCGGTGACACCATCGGCCAAAACATTATTGGCCCAGTAGTGCGGGGCTTCCATGTCGAACCCGGGCACGCTTTGCTGCAGGTAATCGGCCGTGGTCGCCTCGAGCTTCATCAGGTCGCCCAGGCAGGCGTCAACGGGCGTGTCGGCCAGGATGATGGCGAGCAGCTGCGCGTCGAGGACATACGCATCGACGCGGACGATCTTGAGCAGCTCATCGCGCATGTCGTCGAACAGGCGGTTGCGCGTCTGCTCAAACTCCTCGTCGCTGCCCATGTCCTCGATGCGATGGAGCTCGTCGAGCAGGTGGCGATGAACACCGGCGTAGGACAGCAGCGCCTGGGCATGCTCGGACTGCGCATACTTATGAGGGTTGACGTTCACGTCGTTATGGACAAGCTCGCGTGCTGCATCGGTGAGCTCGGGGTGCGACGCCAGATAGGTGCGCTCCAGGTAGGCGGGGATGTAGACGCTCGGATCCATTAGAGGTCTCCTCCCTTAAACGGCAAACCCTGCTCGGCCGCCCGCAGTATGCGCTCATCGATTTGGGAACGCACGATATCGTTGGTGGCGACCCAGGCGGCAAAACTGGCGTTGTCGGGGGCGCCCAGGCCCTCTTGCAGTACCGGCGTCGCCTCGGACAGCGCAAGGACAAGTTCGTCGGTGGAGCCCACACTCACATTGACGCGGGCATAGACGCCATCGGGAAACTCGGTTTGGAAGTAGAGCGCCTCGGCTGCGTGCGGGCACGAACGCACAAGGATACGCAGGTAGTGTTCGGCACCCTCGTAGTCCAGCTCGCGCCAGGCAGCGCTCATCAGCGCGATGAGCGTCCACGGGTCCAAGTCACGCTCCGCATCTTTGGGGCGGCGGCGCAGCGGGGTATTCGCGAGGTACGGCACGGAGTGAGCGGAGCGAAAGCGCTTGAGCTCCTCGGCGGGGTATTCGAGCTTTGCCATGGCGAGCATCGCGGTGTGGCGGACACCAGCGGGGTCGTTGGGCGCAAAGTCCAAGCTGCGATTCGCGGCTTCGAGCGACATGCGGTAGCGTCCGCTAATGAGCGAACGCGATGCCAAGGCGGCAAGCCAGCGCAGGTAGGGGCGGCGCATAAGGTCGCCTGCGGCCTCGCGCTCGTAGGGGTCCTGCGCCGAGGCGATCTTGAGCGCCAGATCGTGCTCCACCTCGTCGCACTTGGACACCAGATACTGCACGTATTCCTCGTTGGATTCGGCGGTGAGTGCCGTCAGCATGCGCTGGGCATCCCAGTTGGCCGGATCGAGTGCGGCCGCCTCGCGGAGCATGTTCTCGGCAGCTGCCTCTTCCTGCTCTGCCTGGGCATCGTCAGGGATAAAGGGAATGCGGTAGTCGACGGCCTCGACTACCTTGGCAATCAGATGCCCGGCGCGGTCGCGGTCGTGCACGATGAGCGGTGCGGGGTTGCGGGTGAATTGCTCCATCAGACGCTCTACGGCGGCACCGTCGGTGAGCGGGATATTGTCGCGGCGCAAGGCCTCAAGAACGAGGCGATGGCAATCCTCTTGAATGGGATCGAATGCCATGGGGCCTCCTTTGCTGCGGTTAGGGTTCAGATGTTTCTATATAAAGTTCTAGTTTACCCGCATGTGGCACACCGGGGGTGCCGCACTTGGACTTGCACCTTTGCACCACGAAGTCAGATGTCGCACAAATGTCGGCACCATGGACGGCCGAGTGGTATCACGGTGCCGCAAACGGTCGATTTTTGGCGGCGAACGGTGCATATTTTGGAGGGGCACCGTCCTGCCCGGGATATGTAGTCAACCTTGATAAAACGTTTGCCCAGCTTGGGAGTATGAATGCCGCACAAGGGTCTTCAGGGATAGAAAAAACGTTTCATCATTGGCGGCTTTAGGTGAATAACTGACCAACCAGAACGGTAAAATAGTGTTTGTCTGAGCGTTGAGACGTTTAGACATCGCGCATTGTCATCGCCGGCAACGCGCAAACCGGTCCTAACGGAGCCAATTGGGTGCTCCGTTATATACGCAAGTCTAAGAGGGGCTTGTTTAGGAGGCACAGTATGGGACGTTTTACCAATCCTCGCGATCTGTACTTTGGTGAGGGCGCTCGCCACGAGGTGAAGAACCTCAAGGGCAAGAAGGCCATCATCGTTTCTGGCGGCAGCTCTATGCGCCGCGGCGGGTTCCTGCAGGACGTTGAGGCCGACCTCAAAGAGGGCGGCTTCGAGGTCAAGCTGTTCGAGGGCGTCGAGTCCGACCCGTCCATCGAGACGGTCATGAAGGGCGCCGAGGCCATGCGCGAGTTCGAGCCCGACTGGATTATCGCCATCGGCGGCGGCTCGCCCATCGATGCCGCTAAGGCCATGTGGGTCTTCTACGAGTATCCCGAGGAGTCCTTCGATAACATCATCCAGCCGTTCAGCTTCCCTGAGCTGCGTCAGAAGGCTCACTTCTGCGCCATCTCCTCTACCTCCGGCACCGCTACCGAGGTTACTGCCTTCTCCGTCATCACCGACTACGCCAAGGGCATCAAGTACCCGCTGGCCGACTTCAACATCACCCCTGATGTCGCCATCGTCGACCCCGAGCTCACCTACACCATGCCCGCCAAGCTGTGCGCTCACACCGGCATGGATGCTCTGACCCACTGCATGGAGGCCTACGTTTCCACCTGCGCCTCTATGTTCACCGACGCCAACGCCCTGCACGGCATCCGCGAGATCGTCGAGTGGCTGCCCAAGTCCTATGCTGGCGACCATGAGGCCCGTCAGCACATGCACGAGGCTCAGTGCATCGCCGGTATCGCCTTCTCCTCGGGCCTGCTCGGCATCGTTCACTCCATGGCTCACAAGACCGGTGCTGCCTTTGAGAACGGCCACATCATCCACGGTGCCGCTAACGCCATGTACCTGGGCAAGGTCATCCAGTGGAACTCCAAGGATCCCCGTGCTGCCGAGCGTTACGCTTACGTGGCCAAGGAGATCCTGCACCTTCCCGGCGAGACCAACGAGGAGCTCATCGCTGCGCTCGTCCAGAAGATCCGCGACCTCAACGACCAGCTCAACATTCCGCAGTCCATCAAGGATTACGCGAATGGTGGCGTGAAGGTCGACGCCGAGAACCCGCAGATGGTTTCCGAGGAGGAGTTCCTCGCCAAGCTGCCCGAGATCGCCGCGAACGCCGAGCAGGACGCCTGCACGCCCGAGAACCCGCGTGAGACCAAGGCTGCTGACTTCGAGAAGATCCTCAAGGCCTGCTACTACGACACTGACATCGATTTCTAATCGACTCTTGTTATCGTAACGAGGGGCTCCGCACGTATCCGTACGGAGCCCCTTTCTTTTTTAGAGAATGGGATAGTTATGGCTGCAATTTTCAATAGCCCCAGCAAGTACATCCAGGGTCCGGACGAGCTCGCCAAGCTCGGCTCCTATGTCGAGCCGCTCGGCGCTAAGGCCCTCGTCATCGTGACGCCTTCGGGCAAGAAGCGCGTCGGTGCCAAGATCGAGGGCGGCTTTGCCGAGGCTAAGGCCGAGCTGCTATTTGAGGACTTTAACGGTGAGTGCTCCAAGGGCGAGGTCGATCGCCTGGTTGCGCTCGCTCGCGACAACGGTTGCGACATCATCGTCGGCGTCGGTGGCGGCAAGATCCTCGACACCGCGAAGGCCGTCGCCTATTACCTGGAGTCCCCGGTTATCATTTGCCCCACCATTGCTTCGACCGATGCACCGTGCTCGGCACTTTCGGTGCTCTACACCGATGACGGCCAGTTCGATAAATATCTCTTCCTTAAGGCAAACCCCAACATTGTCCTGATGGATACGACGGTTATCGCGGCGAGCCCGGTGCGCCTGACGGTTTCCGGTATGGGCGATGCGCTCGCAACCTATTTCGAGGCCCAGGCAACGCACGATGCCGACGGCGGCACCTGCGCCGGCGGCAAGGGCGGCATGGCTGGTCTGGCGCTCGCCAAGCTCTGCTACGAGACGCTTATGGCCGATGGCGTCAAGGCCAAGGTCGCGCTGGAGAAGGGTGCGCTCACGCCTGCCGTCGAGCACATCATCGAGGCCAATACGCTGCTTTCGGGCATTGGCTTTGAGAGCTCGGGCCTTGCTGCTGCTCATGCCATCCACAATGGCCTGACGATGCTGCCCGAGTGCCACGGCATGTATCACGGCGAGAAGGTCGCCTTTGGCACTATCGTCCAGCTGGTACTCGAGGATGCCCCGACCGAGAAGCTCGAGGAAGTCTTGGGCTTCTGCATTGAGCTGGGTCTGCCGGTCACGATGAAGGAACTTGGCGTTGCCGAGCTTACGCGCGAGCAGGCCATGATTGTTGCCGAGGCCGCCTGCGCACCCGATGACACCATGTGCAACATGCCCTTTGAGGTGACGCCGGAGATGGTCGCAAACGCCATCCTGGGTGCCGACGCGCTGGGCCACTACTATCTCATGGATGAGTAAATCAAGCTAAGGAAGGGGCAAAGCCAACAGATGGCTTTGCCCCTTTTTGCTATGGTGCAAAGGGGCAAGGTTACTTTGCACCAATCGTTGTTTGATGAAGGGCGGATTCTCGTATGGCGCTTCCTATGGTTTACGGCGGTCCCGGCCGGTATGTTCAGGGGCCGGGCGAACTGTCGCGTCAAGGCAGGTATTTGTCATGGTTGGGCTGCGCTGCCTATGTCTTGTTTGACCAGGGCACCGAGGATCGGCTGTGCAGGCAGATCGTCGATGGATTTCTGGACGACGATCTGAGTGAGCCGTTCTTTAAGATTTATGACGGTCCGTGTACGGAAGAGGCCGTTGTCGAAATGGCTAAGGAAGCCCAGGCCGAGTATTGCGACATGGTGGTGGGTATTGGCGGCGGCAAGATGCTCGATATCGCCAAGGCCGTTGCGTTTTATGCCGAGTTGCCGTTGTGCGTATGCCCCACGGCGGCTTCGATGGACGGTCCGTGCAGCGAGATTTCCGATGCCGATCTGCAGGGTGTTGCAAATGCGGTCTTTAGAAACGAGCGCAATATGGCTAACGAACAGGCCAAGGTGACCAAACAAAAGCTCGTGCAGCTCATGTGCGAGGCATAGCTTGGCACTTGATTGACCTTGTGCAATCGAGGCGGCGATAGGCCATAGGCTATTTGCCCCAAAGGTGCACCGCGTGTAATTTGCCCAAGGCGTGGGCCGATGGCGTATCATTATCTCTTGCTTGTTTGCACTGCTCAGGGAGGGGCCGCGCATGGCGCAGGAACACGATCTGTTTGATGACATTATCGAGATCAGCAAGGGTTTCGACTTTCTTAAAAACCCGCTTGGCGGTGTGACCGATGCACTCGATCCGTCGGCGCCGCAGTGGAATCCTGCCGACTACAAGGAGCGTCCGCGCGGCAACACCATTCCGTGCCTGACCTGCAAAAACGAAAAGAGCGGCTGCACCGCGTGCATGGACGTGTGCCCGGTCAACGCTATCGAGGTCGAGGAAGACGCCATCGAGATCCTCGACTCCTGTCGCAAGTGCGGCCTGTGCGCCGCTGCCTGTCCGACCGAGGCGATCATCTCGCCGCGCCTGGCGCCCAAAAACCTGTATGACGATATCGTCTCTGCTGCTACGAGCCACGAGACCGCCTACGTCACCTGCACGCGCGCCCTCAAGCGCATGCCGCGCGAAAATGAGGTCGTTGTTGCCTGCGTGGGCGATATTACGGCAGAGACTTGGTTTTCGGTACTGGCCGACTATCCCAACGTGAGTGTGTACCTGCCGTTGGGCGTGTGCGATAAATGCCGCAACACCGGCGGCGAGGACATTCTGGGCGAGGCGATTGCGAAGGCCGAGGAGTGGTCCGGCACGGGTATGGGCTTGGAGGTCGACCCCAAGAGCCTCATATGCCATAAGCGCCGCGAGTACGAGCGCAAAGAGTACATGGAAAAAATTGCCCGCACCACGGGCCTGACGGTGACCAAGCTCAATCCGGCGACGGCGGCGCTGGCTTCGGTGACGCAAAAGCTCAAGGCCCATCGCCATCAGATTACCCAGCTGGAGCGTACGCTCAACACCATGTGCGGCACCACGACGACCAAGCGTCGCCGTTCGCTCACCCATGGGCGGCAGCTGGTGCTCTCGACACTGCAGAACCATCCCGAGCTTGCCCAGAATATGCAGGTGAGCACGCCGGAGTGCGATTTTGACAAGTGCACGTCGTGCGGCGAGTGCGTCAACGTGTGCCCCACGTTTGCCTGCGATTTGGTGGGAAGCGGTCGCTTTGCGCTGGAGTCCACGTATTGCTTGGGCTGCGGTGCCTGCGTCAAGGTGTGCCCCGAGCATGCGCTCAAGTTGGTTGAGCATGACGCGTCCAATCTGGTCGTCGTCGATCCCGAAGCCGAGGAAAAGGCTGCCCAGAAGGCCAAGGCTCACGAAGAAGCTGAGAAGGTCAAGGCCGAGGCAAAGGCCAAGCTGGACAAGATGCTCGACCAGGTGGAGAAGCTCGCGGACTAGCTAAAAGAGCGTAAATGATGGCCGGTGGGACAGGTACTGCCCCGCCGGCCAAAAAAGTTGCGGTGGAATAGTTCCTGTTTTGCCCTTAAGCTGGCCATTCTAGGAACTATCCCGCCGCAACTAATAGATGGTTAGTTCATGCTGCTTTGGTGGCCGGTTCGACCGGTACCGTTGCGCGTCACGGTTTCATGGAGCAAAAAGAACCCGGGGACCTGTTTTGTCTCGGTGTATTCCATAAGGATGCCGTCGGCGTTGTAGGTCTGCCCGCGTATAACGGCGAGTGCGTTAAAGTCGTCGAGATCGAGCACGCGCGTATCCTCGGGCGTGGGATGCTCGATCGTCACATCGCGTTTGCCTGTGGCAATCTTAATGCCAAGATCTTCTTCGAGGTAACGATAGATCGAGTCGTTGACAATCTCGGGTGTCAGCCCCGGTACCTGTGAGCTTAGGTAATAGGAGTCGTCGGAGCACACGGCTTGTCCGTCTGCATAACGGATGCGTTTGGCGCGTGTGAGCTCACAGCCTTCGGGAAACCCGGTAATCTTGGAGAGCGCCTTGCTGCAGATGAGGAGCTCAAAGACGGTGGTGACAGTTTTGAGCTCAAAGCCTCGGTTGACCGCGATTTCCTTAAAGGTCTCGAGTCCGCCGCCACCACGACTCTTCTCGTCATTGATGTTGCGAATGACGCGCATGCCTTTGCCTTGCTGGGGGAGCACGTAACCATCTGCCGCAAGCATCGAGATGGCGCGACGGACCGTCATGCGCGAACAGTCAAACAGCTGCGTGAGCTCAGTCTCCGAAGGCAGATAACTCTGATAGGCGTATGTGCCATCGTCAATCGACTGCTTCACGTTGTCATAAATAGTTTGGAAGATGGCTCGCGCCACGACGGTCTCCTAGAGCTGAGTGCGCGAGCGGTGGATGAGGACCGCTCGCGCAGGTGTCGATCGATTTACTTGCTGGGGTCGATTATATATTTACCCATGGCACGCAGAGCTGGGTCTGACAGGATGGCGCCGAGTTCGTCGAGGGAAGCCACCTTGGCGACCATCGAGGATACGTCGAGCCTGCCAGAGTCGATGAGCTCGAGCGCGCGACGCTGCGTATAAGGGTTGATGTAGGACGAGGTAAGCACAAGCTCCTTCTGGAAGACCTCGAAGGGCTTGACGGTGATTGTCTCATCGGGCTTGGTGAGGCCGAACATCATGACCGTAGCCTTGTGGCCGGCGATCTGGATGGCCTGCTCGATGGTGACGGGCTTGCCAACACACTCGATAACGACATCGACGTTGCCGACGCCCTCCTGCTTCAGGCGGGCCGGGACATCCTCGTGGATGGAATCAATTGCCAGGTCGGCGCCGAGTTTGAGCGCAACCTCGCGCTTGCCTTCGACGGGCTCGAGCAAGACAACCTTGGTGGCGCCGGCGTTTTTAGCAAGCTGCATCATGAGCAGACCGATCATGCCACCGCCGATAACGACAACTGTGCTGCCGGGCTTGATGTTGCACATATCGATGCCGTGCAGGCAGCAGGCGACGGGCTCGGTCATAGCACCCTGCTCAAAGCTGGTGTGATCGCCCAACTTGTAGACTTGCTGCATATCGACGGAGCAGTACTCGGCAAAGCCGCCGTTAACGGTGGTGCCGTAACCGGTCATATGCTCGCAGTAGTGGTTGATTCCGTCGCGGCAGGGTTCGCAGCAGCCGCAGGGATGGTTTGGGTCGATGCACACGCGA
Organism: uncultured Collinsella sp.; assembly: GCA_902496775.1. Classification (GTDB taxonomy): domain Bacteria; phylum Actinomycetota; class Coriobacteriia; order Coriobacteriales; family Coriobacteriaceae; genus Collinsella. Next base: position 13,635 of record CABVCF010000021.1, on the reverse strand, counting down.
TCGCCCGGTTTAAAGCCAGCGACGTCGCTGCCCACGGCCTCGACAACGCCCGCAAACTCATGACCAAGGATCGTGGGCGGGGTAACGTCGGCTGCACCCTTGTCGCCTTCATAGATATGAACGTCGGTACCGCAGACGCCGCAAGCTTTGACGTTGATCAGAACGTCGCGCCTGCCCACGGCCGGCTTTGCCGATTCCTCGACTCTGAGGTCGTGCTTTCCATAGAAGACCGCGCTTTTCATGGTGACTCCTTAACGTAGCGGTGAATGTTGTAATGAAGTATAGGCATGTCTATAGATATAGACAAGCACATCTAGACAAGTAGAAAAGAAATTTAAAATGCAGCAATCAGCTATGTTAGATTTAGCAGGCGAAATACTGGACATATACCGTTTACGGCCAATAATCAACCGTTTACCGACCGTAGTATTAATGCTAACTTGTATAGATAAGTGATGTGATAAAACGTAAGTGCAAGAAGTCAGGGAAGCGGGCCCACCCGTCCTATTGCACGAGGTACACGCAAACGGCGCGTCTGCGGTCTCGAGTGAAGCCAAAACCGCAGTCGCTCCGAATGAAGAGAGGGGGATTCCCCGTCATGATGCAAAAGATACAACGTTTCGGCGGTGCAATGTACACGCCTGCAATTCTTTTCGCATTTTCCGGAATCGTCGTCGGCCTGGGTACGTTGTTTACCACCGAGGCGATCTTTGGCGAGATGGCCACAGCGGGTCATCTTTGGTTTGATTGCTGGAATGTGCTGCTCCAGGGTGGTTGGACGCTCTTTAACCAGATGCCGTTGCTGTTTTGCGTAGCGTTGCCAATCTCGCTCGCGAACAAGCAGAACGCTCGCTGCTGCATGGAGGCTTTGGCCATCTACCTTACCTTCAACTACTTTGTAAGCACAATCTTGGGGCAGTGGGGCCCTGTCTTTGGTGTTGACTACTCTGTCGAGGCGGGCAGTGGTACTGGTCTTGCCACTATCGCAAGCATCAAAACGCTTGATATGGGCATCATGGGCGCGCTCATTATCTCTGGTATCGCCACGATGCTGCATAACAAGTTCTTCGACACCGAACTTCCTGAGTGGCTGGGCGTGTTCTCGGGCTCCGTGTTCATCTATATGATCGGTTTCTTCGTTATGGTTCCGGTCGCTCTTATCGCCTGCCTGGTGTGGCCGCATGTTCAGGCTGCTATCTCCGCCTTCCAGGGATTCATCCTTTCCGCCGGTACGTTCGGCGTTGGCGTCTTTGCTTTCTTCGAGCGCGTGCTGATTCCTACAGGCCTTCACCACTTTATCTATACGCCGTTCTATTACGACAACGCGGCGGTCAATGGCGGCATCTTTGCCGCTTGGGCTAACATCCTGCCCCAACTGGCTGCCGATCCGAGCATTGCTCTTAAGGATGCCGCACCCTGGGCTGCCTATACCTGCCCTGGTTGGACTAAGGTCTTCGGCTCGCTTGGCGTCGCCATTGCGTTTTATATGACCGCCAAACCCGAGCGCAAGCAGCGCGTCAAGGCTCTGCTGATTCCGGTCACCCTTACCGCTATGCTTTGCGGTATTACCGAGCCGCTTGACTTCACCTTCCTGTTCATCGCGCCTGGCCTGTTCGTCGTCCACTGCGTGCTCGGAGCGCTTGGCTGCATGGCTCAAAACCTCCTTGGCGTCGTGGGCATCTTCGACGGCGGCATCATCTCGATGCTCTCGTGGGACTGGCTGCCCCTTTGGGCCGCACATGGTCTGCAGTACGCCATCTCCATCCTTGTCGGTCTGTGCTTTACCGCTCTTTGGGTCGTGGTCTTCCGTTTCCTGATCGTCAAGTTCGACTTTAAGACCCCCGGTCGCGAGGATGACGATGTTGAGGTCGAGCTCAAGTCCAAGGCCGACTACAAGCAAAAGCAGGGCGGTGCTGCTGGCAAATCGGTCGCCCAGAGTAAAGATGATGAGCGCTTGGTGCTTGCCGAGAACATCCTTGATCTACTCGGTGGCGCGGATAACATCATCGATGTAATTAACTGCGCTACCCGTCTGCGCGTTAACGTCAAGGACAAGAGCGTCGTTGCACCCGAGGCTTCCTTCAAGGCGATCGGTACGCATGGCTTGGTGGTCCAAGGTCAGTCAATCCAGGTCATCATCGGCCTTACCGTCCCGCAGGTTCGCGAGAAGTTCGAGAGTCTTCTGAAGTTCGAGAGTCTTCTGTAAACCATCGTCCATCGAAACAATCGGCCTTGCAGAGCCGGTATGCACCGCAAGGCCGATTCTAGAGATAAAAACTCCACTTCTAGGTAACAATTCCAAACCGTACAGGCCGCGTGCGGGGATGGATTGAGCAAGCGGCCAGAATGAGGAGGACATCATGTCCAAGAAAAACTATGCCGTGACCATTGCCGGCGGTGGCTCTACCTTCACTCCGGGCATCGCTCTGATGCTGCTTGAGGAGCGCGACCGCTTCCCGGTCAACAAGGTGACCTTCTACGACAACAACGCCGAGCGCCAGGAGACCGTGGCCAAGGCCTGCGAGATCTACTTCCACGAGAACGCCCCCGAGGTTGAGTTCAACTACACCACCGACCCCGAAACCGCTTTTACCGGTACTGACTTCGTCCTCGCTCACATCCGCGTTGGCCTGTACGCTATGCGCGAGCTCGACGAGAAGATCCCCCTCAAGTACGGCTGCGTTGGCCAAGAGACCTGCGGTGCCGGCGGTATCGCCTACGGCATGCGCTCCATCGGCGGCGTCATCGAGATCCTCGACTACATGGAGAAGTACAGCCCCAACGCCTGGATGCTCAACTACTCCAACCCCGCGGCCATCGTCGCCGAGGCCTGCCGCGTGCTACGCCCCAACAGCCGCATCATCAACATCTGCGACATGCCGATCGACCTTATGGATAAGATGAGCCGTATGTGCGGCATCAAGGATCGTCGCGAGCTGCAGTATAGCTACTACGGCCTCAACCACTTTGGTTGGTGGAGCAAGATCTACGACAAGGACGGCAACGACCTCATGCCGCAGATTAAGGAGCACATGGCTAAGAACGGCTACCTGGACGGCATCGAGCACGAGGCCGGTAAGGAGCAGCATGTCGAGGAGAGCTGGATTCACACCTTCGGCAAGGCCAAGGATGTCTATGCTGTCGATCCCGAGACGATTCCCAATACCTACCTCAAGTATTACCTGTACCCGGACTATGTCGTCGAGACGTCTGACCCCAACTACACTCGCGCCAATGAGGTTATGGACGGCCGCGAGAAGAAGGTCTTTGGCGCTTGCCGCGACATCATCGCCAAGGGTACTGCCAAGGACGGCGGCTTTGAGCCGGATGTACATGCCAACTACATCGTCGACCTTGCCTGCGCACTGGCCGAGAACACGCTCGAGCGCTTCCTGCTGATCGTCCCCAACGATGGCGCTGTGCCCAACTTCGACCCGACGGCCATGGTCGAGGTGCCTTGCATCGTCGGTTCCAACGGCTTTGAGAAGATCTGCCAGGGCCCGATTCCGCAGTTCCAGAAGGGCCTGATGGAGCAGCAGGTTTCCGTCGAGAAGCTCGTTGTCCAGGCTTGGGTCGAGGGCAGCTACCAGAAGCTCTGGCAGGCGCTCACGCTCTCCAAGACCATTCCTTCGGCAAGCGTTGCCAAGCAGATCCTGGACGAGCTCATCGAGGCCAACAAGGATTTCTGGCCCGAGCTTAAGTAAGGACTACTGTCTCGAACTCTCACGCATCTCTGCTTCATTTGCGCCGCCGCGGTGTCCGGATTCGCCCGGATGCTGCGGCGGCGCTATACTTATACAGTTTGAAGTACCTGTACCAAAAGGAGCTGTCGTGTCCCTTTCCATCGGTATCGTGGGCCTGCCCAACGTGGGCAAGTCGACGCTGTTCACCGCGCTTACCAAAAAGACCGGCCTTGCCGCCAACTACCCGTTCGCCACGATCGACCCCAACGTGGGTATCGTCGACGTGCCCGATAGCCGCCTGCAAAAGCTCGCCGACATCGTCAACCCGGGCCGCATTGTGCCGGCTACGGTCGAGTTCGTCGACATCGCAGGCCTGGTGAAGGGTGCCAACGAGGGCGAGGGCCTGGGCAACCAGTTCTTGGCAAACATCCGCGAGACCGATGCCATCTGTGAGGTCGTGCGCTACTTTAAGGACCCCAACGTCATGCGTGAGGTGGGCCGCACGGGCGAGTTCGTCGATCCTGTCGGCGATGCCGACACCATCATGACCGAGCTCATCCTGGCCGATATGGGAACGCTCGAGAAGCAGCTGCCCAAGCTCGAGAAGGAGGCCAAGCGCGACAAGGAGCTCATGCCCAAGTTCGAGGTGGCCAAGCGTCTGCTCGCCTGGCTCAACGAGGGCAAGCGCGCCGCATCCATGGAGATGACCGACGAGGAGCGTGCCGCCGCCAAGGGTCTGTTCCTGCTCACTATGAAGCCCATCCTGTATGTGGCCAACGTGGACGAGGATATGCTCAACGACGATCTGGCGCCCATCGACGGCGTCAAGCCGTTGCCTATCTGCGCCAAGATCGAGGCCGAGCTTTCCGAGCTCGATTCCGAGGACGCTGCCGACTACCTGGAGAGCCTGGGCCTGGAGCAGCCCGGCCTGGACGTGCTCGCTCAGGCTGCCTACAAGCTGCTCGGCCTGCAGTCGTTCTTTACGGCCGGCGAGATGGAGGTCAAGGCCTGGACGGTGCGTCAGGGCGCGACCGCCCCGCAGGCCGCCGGTGTCATCCACACCGACTTTGAGCGCGGCTTTATTAAGGCCGAGGTCATTGGCTATGACGACTACATCGAGCTCGGCGGCGAGCAGGGCGCCAAGGCCGCCGGCAAGCTGCGTATTGAGGGCAAGGACTATGTCATGGCCGATGGCGACGTCGTGCACTTCCGCTTTAACGTGTAAGGACGACGCACATGTTTAAATATGGAAAAAAAGCCGGCTACATGGGCATCGCGCTGCTGGTGCTTGCAGTGCTTCCGCTGGTGGTAGCGGCGTTTGTGATCCCCAACATTGGTCCCGAGGTGGCAACGAAGTTTAATGCCGCCGGCGAGGTGACGCGCTGGGGCAAGAGCTACGAGTTGCTGGCACTGCCGGTGCTCAACCTGCTGCTGAGCGTGGCGACGTACTTTACGGCAGGACGCCAGGCTAAAAACAATGATGATTCCGCCGCCATGGCGCGCATCGTATGCGAGCGTTACCTGCGCAACGGTTGCATCACGGGTGTGTTCCTCAACGTGGTCAACGTTTACTTTATGTACTCGGCGATTACCGGAACGGGCTTTGGCTTTGGTTTCTAGCTTGTCCTTTTAGGCAACGAGCCTGCACGCATATTCAATGGCTGCTGCGAGGCCGCCGCTCGATCGTGGTTTAAAGACCATGTCGGCGGCGGCCTCGTTTTCGTATCCGGCGCCACGAAGGGCGAGTGCGATACCGGCTTCTAGAAGGAGCGGCAGGCCGCGTTGACTGGTTGCGATTACGGCAGCCTGATTGAGCGAGCAGCTGTGCGTTTGGCATTGGATGGCAAGTTCACCTTGCGTCGGGCAAGGGACCAGAACGGCGGCGACGCGACTTGATAGCAATGCAAATGCTGTGCGCTCATCGGGCGAAAGGCATTCAGCTTCAACGACGACGAGCTTGGGCGGTGCGCTGTTTGTGCGAAGCGTGGCTCGGTACATGCGGACCGAAGAACCCGTCATAGAAAACTCCTGTGTATTCGTCAAAACGTAAACTATAGTTTACGTTTATGTTCGGCTCCATTTCAAACTCGGCTGCATGGACGAACGTGCGAAACAGATTCTTGGCAGGCGGGTCGAAGAGACACGCAGGGACCTTGGTATCTCCAAGGTTGATTTTTGCGTGGCGACAGGAATCAGCCGACCCTACCTCGACCGAATCGAAGATGGGACGGCAAATTTCACGCTCAAGGTTCTATTTAAGATCGCGCCCGCACTCGGCATGACGGTGTCAGAGCTTCTCGAGGGTATCGAATAGGGGATACCCGTCGACAACTGAATTACGCCATCGGGATGCGGTCGTGGTTGACTTGGCTGTAGAACAGGCGCTGGATTTCGGCGGCATCGCGTGACTGGCCGAGTGCCCACATGGTCTTGGCCACGAGCGTTTCGGTGGTCATGTCATCGCCGCGCAGAATGCCCGGATGATCGGCGTAAGCGCGGCCGACCTCATAAACGCCCAGATCGAGGCCCTCTTCGGGGACCTGCGTGGTCATAACGACGGTGCGACCCGAATCGACCCAGCGGAAAATTGCCTCTTGGAACGACTCGCCGGACTCGCCAAACTCGGGAATACCGCCAATGCCAAAGGTCTCAAGAATTACAGCATCGTAGCTATCGGCTAGGGCGTCCAGGATACCCGGGTTCACGCCGGGCGTCAGCTTAAGGACAAACACGCGCGGGTCGATACTGTCGTAGAAACGCACCGGGTTTTCGCCCAGATGAGTGCCGTGGAGCCCGTTGCGCACGATGCGGTCGTTGCGGATGTAGGCAATGGGTGGATAGTTGACGCTAATGAACGCGTTAAAGCTCATGGTGCGCTGCTTGCGGGCGCGCGTGCCGGCAATGGCGACGCCGCCAAACACGATCGAGACGTCGTGCGAATGCTCGTCGAGCGCATAGAGCAGGCTCTGGTACAGATTGAGCTTGGCGTCGGTAAAGGGGTTGCCCATGGGCTTTTGCGAGCCGGTGAGCACGATGGGCTTGAGGCTGTCTTGAATCAGGTAGGAAAGCGCTGCTGCGGTGTAGCTCATGGTGTCGGTGCCGTGCAGAATCACGAAGCCGTCGTGGTCGGCATAACCTTCGACGATGACATCGCGGATGCGCATCCAGTCGCTCGGGCGCATATTGGTGCTGTCGATGTTCATGGGCTGCACCACGTCGAGCTCGCAGAGGCCCGAGATCTCGGGGACGCTCTGGGCGAGCTCCTCACCGGTCAGGGCGGGGGAGAGGCCGTTGCCGTCCTCGGTCGATGCGATGGTGCCGCCCGTGGCGATGAGAAGGATGCGCTTCATGCTGGTATTCCTATCGTATTTGCCGCCGCAGAGGCGGAGTCGTTCGGCAGTATTGTGGCACAGGGCGTCCAATGTTCAAACGTATTACATCATCTGTAACGTTTGGTAACACTTCAATTGCCGTCAAATAGGGGCCTAGGTCGTGCGTTTGCCGTGCGCTGATGGCTGCGAGGGGCGAGAAACCCCATATAACGTGTACACTATGAAGGCTATTTCGTTCATTCACGCGGGTGGGCACCGGCTCCCCGCCAACAAGAGGGGGAACCATGGATCAAAAGGCTTCCGCAAAGGTCCTCGTACTCGACTTTGGTGCGCAGTACGGTCAGCTCATTGCCCGTCGCGTCCGCGACCTCAACGTGTATTCCGAGATTGTCCCCTGCGACATCTCGGCCGACGAGATTCGCGAGATGAACGCCTCTGCGCTCATCCTTTCTGGCGGTCCGGCTTCCGTGTACGCCGAGGACGCTCCGTCCATCGATCCTGCCATCTTTGACCTGGGCCTTCCCGTCCTGGGCTTCTGCTACGGCCATCAGATCACGGCCGTGACGCTTGGCGGCAAGGTCGGTCACTCCGAGGTGGGCGAGTACGGCCGCGCCACCATCACGCGCACGGCCGGCGCCAAGCTCTTTAACTCCACGCCCATGGAGCAGACCGTGTGGATGAGCCACCGCGACGCCGTGTCCGAGGTGCCCGAGGGCTTTACCGTTACCGCCAGCACCGACGTGTGCCCGGTTGCCGCCATGGAGTGCGTCGAGCGCAAGATTTTCACCACGCAGTTCCACCCCGAGGTCAAGCACTCCGAGTACGGTCAGCAGCTGCTGAGCAACTTCCTGTTTGAGATCTGCGGCCTGGAGCCCAACTGGAGCATGGACAACCTGGTCGAGACCATGACGGCCGAGTTCCGCGAGAAGGTCGGCGACGACCGCGTGATTCTGGCCCTGTCCGGCGGCGTCGACTCCTCCGTCGTGGCCGCCCTGGGCGCCCGTGCCGTGGGCAAGCAGATGACCTGCGTGTTCATCAACCACGGCCTGCTGCGCAAGGGCGAGCCCGAGCAGGTGGAGGAGGTCTTCACCAAGCAGTTTGACGTCGACTTTATCCACGTTCACGCCGAGGACCGCTATGCCGAGCTTCTGGCTGGCGTGACCGAGCCCGAGGAGAAGCGCCGCATCATCGGTACGCAGTTCTGGAAAGAGTTCTTCGCCGTGGCGCAGCAGCTCGAGACCGATGGCAAGCCGGTCAAGTACCTGGCTCAGGGCACCATCTACCCCGACATCATCGAGTCCGGCGCTCGCAAGACGGGCGGCAAGACGGCCACCATCAAGAGCCATCACAACCTGATCCCGTTCCCCGAGGGCGTGCACTTCGACCTTATCGAGCCGCTCGATCACTTCTTTAAGGACGAGGTCCGCGCGCTTGGTCTGGCGCTGGGCCTGCCAGGTCACATCGTGTTCCGTCAGCCCTTCCCGGGCCCGGGTCTTGCCATCCGTATCATCGGCGCGGTCGACAAGGAGAAGCTCGAGATCCTCAAGAACGCCGACGCTATCGTGCGCGAGGAGCTCGACGCCTACAACCAGCGTCTGTTTGAGCAGGCCGGCGAGCGCAACTCCGAACACAGCTGCTGGCAGTATTTCGCGGTCCTGCCTGACATCAAGTCCGTTGGCGTTATGGGCGACGAGCGCACCTACCAGCGCCCGATCATCCTGCGTGCCGTCGAGTCCAGCGATGCCATGACCGCCGACTGGGCCAAGCTGCCCTACGACGTACTGGCCCGCATCTCCGGCCGCATCGTTGCCGAGGTCCCCGGCGCCAACCGCGTGTGCTACGACATCACGTCCAAGCCCCCCGCGACCATCGAGTGGGAGTAGAACAGACGTTCGATTCTATGCTATAGTGTTTGCCAATGGGCGCGGCATCTTCCGAATCCGTGCCCATTGCTATACGGGCCTTACGATGACGAGCTGACGATCATAGGCGCCATGCGTGCATTTGCGGCGGAACGGGGATATGCGCCCGACTTCTCCGAATCCCGCCTCTGTCACGAGATTTACCTCTCCGACCCGCGCAAGTACGCGCCGGAGAAGCTCAAGACCGTGATTCGCCATCCCATCAAGCCGATTTAGCGAAACGAGCGCCGCCGTGCGGTCCGGCTTTTGGGGTTTATCAATTGGTAGTCCGCGTCGATCGAGCAAGCTGCCCTGCCTCCCGGCAGGTGCGTAATCCCCTTGGTCGATCCGTCTCGAGGTGCGCTCTTTGCTCATCTTGTGGCGTGGAGTTACGATACTCCTAAAAGTGTAACCAGATTCGAGTTTTAGGAGCAGCTTTTGAAGGGTGGCAGACTCAGGAACCGCGATAGATACCTCGAGGAGGCGATGCTCTTCCGTGACACCGACCTCATCAAGGTGATCACGGGCGTGCGCAGGTGCGGCAAGTCGAGCCTTCTCGATCTAATTAGGATGGCCATCGAGTCTGAAGGAGTCGCTGGCCGCGGCTTTGTGAGCGTCAACCTGGAAAGCAAGGGTACGGGCATCAAGACGGAGGACCAGCTTTATGATCACGTTCGCGGGCGCCTGTCGGACAAGGGTCGCACCTACGTTTTCATAGACGAGCCCCAGAGAATCGATGGCTGGCAGGATGCGGTCAACGCAATGAGGGTCGACTTCGATTGCGACATCTACCTCACGGGCTCGAATGCGTATCTTCTCTCGAGCGAGCTGGCCACCTATCTCTCCGGGCGCTACGTAGAGGTAAAGATGCTGCCCCTGTCCTTCTCCGAGTTCGCCGACTTCTGCGGAATCGAGTTCGTATCGGGAACTTCGGTGGCTCTCACTCCCGAGGGGGATCCCGTTCTCTTCGACGACATGCTTACTCGTTACCTTGAGTACGGGGGCATGCCAGCCATCGCATCCCTCTCGACGACCCAGGCGCAGCACTCGGCGTACATGTCCGGCGTCTACGAAGCCATCGCCGTGCGTGATATTGTCAACCGTGAGCGCGGGAAGGGCAAAAGTGCGGTGACTGACCCTTCCCTGCTGCGCCATGTGGCCGAATTCCTGGCGGACAACATCGGCAACGAGTGCTCGTCGAGTCGAATCGCCGGCGCGTTAACTTCTGCGGGGCCGAAGACCACGAACAAGACCGTTTCCTCGTATGTGGGTGCGCTTGAGGAGGCCTTCCTGTTCTATCGTGCCACGCGTTACGATTTGCACGGCAAGGCGCTCCTCAAGACGAACCCAAAGGAGTACATCGTCGACACCGGCTTCAGGACCTGGATGGCCGGCTATAGGGTCACGGATACTGGCCGCCTGTTCGAGAACGCCGTGTATCTCCAGCTGCTCTACGAAGGATGGAGCGTGCATGTGGGCAAGCTCTATGGCAAGGAAGTCGACTTCGTTGCGACGAAGGACGGGCGCGTGCTCTACGTGCAGGCGACTGACGAGATGTTCGCAAGCGAGACCAGGGAGCGAGAGATCGCCCCTCTGAAGTCGATACGAGACAACCACGAGAAGATCGTGGTCGTGAGGCAGGGTTCCTACGACACGGATATCGACGGCATCCGCATCGTGAGCGCGAGGGACTTTTTCCTCTAGGGCCATGCGATTCATCGCGAGGCAGTTAGGTCCAATCTGGGGAACCATCCGATTAAGCTCGTGTTTTACCAAGTATCTGAAGATATGTACCGAATGGTCGATGGGCTTCGACTGGATGACCTGACGGTCTCGGTGTTCTTCCGGGGCGAGGGGGATGCCCCCGTAGTCGTCGCGCCTCTGTTCGTCCAAACGATGCAGGACTATATGAGGCTTGCCAATATCGATGCCGAGGTGTTTGCCGCTACGTTGAAGCAGTATCCAGTCACCGAAGTTAGCTCTGCCTACGTCAACGACAAGATGCTTGAAATGCTATCAGCCTACGATCAAGATGCGTGCTGTAAGGAAGAGTTGCTGAAATGCTGCGAGATGACCGTAGACGCCCTGGAAGCTTTTGCGGATCGAGAGGCAACCCTGATAAATCGATATCAAATTGCCGCTCGAAAGCGAGATCTTACTAGCGAGGAGAAATCTGAGTTAATGGCAATCCAGCTGAATTCAGATAGTGCGCTGTCGAAAGCATGCGCAGCAGCCTTGCGCGGAGACTCGGACATGGCCTCTGCGCTCAGAGCGTCACTTGACGAAGAAGCACGAACGACGCTCGGCTCATGGCCGATCGGCCGTTTCTTCGCATAAGACCGCATAGACTTTTTGAGGCATCGAAATGAAGCTACTCGTCGAATCGATTAGAAATGCGGTTGAGAAAGACTGCCTTATCCCAGCCCTTATGTCTTCCCTTACCATTCCCGACGCCATGGGGCAGCTTCTTTATTCCAATCTCGTCCTTCATAACGGGAAGAGAGCGGCGGGGCGGCAGTATGTGAAGTGGTTTGATGACTGGGCGGCAAACGACTTCCTGTTTTCGGGAGACCCCTCGAACGAAGGTGAAACGATTCCAGGTCAAATCTTTAATGGGAAGATGTGCTGGAAGCTCCGGTGCTCCCTGTTGCATTCAGGCGACTACGATGTGTCGGTCGATGCTCCCAAGAAAGACGAGAGCTTCGACTACGACTACAAGTTCGAGCTTGTCCTCCACGGGTGCAACGCCCTCTGCTCTTCCTGGCCGTCGCCCAAGAGCGGGATGCGTGCGACTAAGAGCGTGACGTTCCGCGTTGATGCGGCGTCGCTCGCGAGCTCGCTGTGCAACGCCGCGGAGGCCTGTCTTAAAGAAACGGGCGAAACGGTCAGTTACCCCAATCTGGAGTTATTCGACGTGGCTGCATGGGCGGATAGATTCAATACTCGCTGAGCCATCTCGTCAAACTCCTTGTGTGCTAAACGTTGGTGTTGGCGCCCCGGAAAAGGGGTGTGGCCAGCGCCTAGAATCTTCAGCTACCACGCTGAGACGATAGGAGATGACCACATGGACACTATGGCGCACGAGGCGCCCGCGACGCCGTTGCTTGCGTTTCGCTATCGCTGCTCGAAGCGTGTCGCTTGGGGCCCTGGCCGGAGGAGAGACGACCGCTCCCTGCGAGACTGCGGAACCACCTATATCCGCTTGCTGCGGGCTTGCTTGAACCAGTTCCTCTTGAAAGAACCTATACCTCCGAAGAACTTGTTGTACGTCTCACCGTTCTCCTTGGCCTCGTACTTGACCAAGGCAAGTTCGATGGTGCAGAGGTAATCCGCCACTTGCTCGAGGCGGTAATCGGTCATCGAGGTCTTGCGGCGTCGGACGACCCCTTTTGAGAGGACCTTGCCCACCGAGCGGTCAAGCGCCTGTTTGACAATGTCCTGACCGTTGTCGTAGTAAACCTTCACATCGTCGAAGGATTGAAAGAAGCTCAGGTGTTCAATCGTGGCAGAGGAGATATCGCGCCCCATACGTTCCATTAGCCTTGCCGGGTCTTCGAACTGGCTGCGGTGGTAGACGAACGTGATATAGGAAATGGGAAGTTTGCGGACGAACGAGGAGAAACGGGCGAGCATAACCTTGCGCTGCTCGATGTCAAGAAACTCATAGTCCTTGTGCCCGTTCATGAGAGGCTCGGAGTGAAACGGAATGTTAGGGAGATCGGCCCTGACAAGCTTGGCCTCATAGCCCGTGACCGCCTCGGCGATGCTGCCTGCCTGGTCGTGAAAGACGAGTACGAGCGGGTAGTAGCGAGCTTTGCCGCCGCGGTCGCCGCTCTCGTCGACGAAGATGCTGAGCTCCTTGGCCAATGGGGACTCCTAATGGAATGGATAAAAAAATAGCCGGGGGACTCCCCCGGCACTTGGAGGTAGCTTAATGAGCCACCAACAACCTTATAGCGTGTGCTGGCGGTGAGTGCAAGAGGGGAACGGGATGAAACCGCTGTTGATAGTGCCCCTGAAATAGATTCGCAGCTTCTTCAAGATTACGGAACACGAGAATTTATCGTCGGAGCTGGTTTGCGATAACAACCCGAAGCTTGCCTTTGTCTGTATGAACCTGATTCAGAGGCGCAGTGACACCATCCACGAGGGCGTGCCTGAGCTCCTTTCGTCTCGAGACTCCCTCGCGTGCCCGGCCGCGAGCAGCTCCCGGGACGGTCGCCGCCGTCATTTGCGACGTGCTTGAGGCGGAGGCATCCGATCAGGCCGGCCTTGCGTCCTGGGTTGCCAACATCCGTGCAGCGGCGGACGAGATGGCGACTCGCATCGCCGACATGCTCATGCATATGGGCGGCGACTGGCCAGGGCGATCCCTGCAACGGGCATTATTATCCGGGAAGCGTTTGATTGCGAGCCACGCCGTTGTGAGGGCCTGAGTCGTCAGGCCCCGCACAGGGGGACCGCGATGGTGGCCACCGCGCCGCCCGAGGGGCTGTTGGCGAGCGAGACGGAGCCCCCGTGGGCGCTCGCGGCCTCGGAGGCGGCGTGGAGGCCGAGCCCGTAGTGGCGGCCTCCGTCGCGCGAGGAGCGGGAGGAGTCGTCTGTGAAGAGGCGCTCGCAGCCGCGTTCGAGGGCGGCGGGAGAGAAGCCCGGTCCGTCGTCGGCCACCTCGATGACGAGGTGTTGGATTGGCAACACCTATTTGGACGATTCCGGGAG
>CABVCF010000020.1 GCA_902496775.1 uncultured Collinsella sp. | reverse complement strand
GGCCCTTGCGGCGTAGTCGCTATTTATTCAGTCCAAGTTTCGGGGCGCAGTTCACAGGCACCTTTGTGGTGGTTTCCCCTTGTGGTGGTTCCAAGTGTAAAGCCTTTGCAACCTGCGGTCGTTAGACAAACAGCACGTGCGCGAGCAGTGCGCACACGCACGCCGCGACAAGCACCGTCACCACGATCGAAATCACGCGGTCGGCCATGTCCATGTTGGCCCGATTCGTAAAGAACCGATCTTCGGCAGCATCGGCGCGTACCTCACGCACCAGCTCGGTCGCAAGATCGCAACCGTCAAGCACCTTTGCATCCATGGTTTCCTCCCAGGACTCAATCCCCGTCAATACAAACCCGCCCGTTCGCAGACAAACCTCGAGCGTCGACTACGGCCGCTCATTGGGGGCCAGGCGCTGCATCTTGTTCACGGCCTTGAACTTGGTGAACAGCGGCACGTACTCAAAGCTCACGTTGGAGTTCTCCAGGCCGTACCAACGCGCAGGCGTGCCGGCGGCGCGGCGGATGATGTACTTGAGCGTGATGGCCGTACGCTCGCTGGGCTCCACATCGCTTTCGGGCGCCAGAAGCTTACGGATCAGGACGAACTTGAACGTGCCGATGTTACCCGGATCCTTGTAGACCGAGTAGTCATGCGTCTGCGGCGGCAACTCGCCGGTGGCAGCCAGGTCCTGAACAACCTGACGCAGGTAGGCATTGACGCGCTGGTTGATCTTGTAGCCCAGGTACAGATGCACGCGGAACACGTAGTCGGTGCCGAACGTCTCGACCGAATAGGCAAAGGTGTGCGGTTCGTCCATGGTCTCGACATTCACAAACCACCAGGCGCGGGCGCGCTTGGGATGCTTGTCCAAGATCGAATAGACGATATCGCGGTCGATGTAGTCGGTATGGGTGTCCTTGGTCAGGTACACGACGTTGTCGCTCATGCGCTCGTAACGGTCGTCGTCGCGCAGGCGCTTGAGCTGCGGCAGGTAGCTGCGCAGCGGCAGCAGCGTAAACTGGCGCTGCTCGACCGCCGTGCCGTTGTACCAGCACACCATAATGCCCATGATGAGCATGGCCATAAGGATGGTGAAGTAGCCGCCGTGGAAGAACTTGGTGAGCGAGCTCACGAAGAAGAAGCCTTCGAGCAAAAGGAAGAAGGCCGCGAAGATCCACGGAGCAACCTTGAGCTTGCGCTCCTCGTGCAGGTAGAAGAAGAGCAGCATCGTGGTGCACATCATAGTCAGTGTAATGGCAAGGCCGTAGGCGGCTTCCATATGCGCCGAGTTCTGGAACAGCAGCACCACGATGACGCAGCCCACGAGCATGACGTTGTTGACCATGGGAATATAAAGCTGGCCTTTGGTCTCAGCAGGGTAGAAAACCTGCATGTGCGGCATAAGGTCCAGGCGGCTGGCCTCGGACACCAGCGAGAATGCGCCGGTGATGAGCGCCTGCGAGGCAATGATGGCCGCGACGGTGGAAAGGCCGACGGCAAAGGGACGCAGGCCCGGGGTGAGCATCTGGTAGAAGGGGTTGAGGTCGGCGATACCCATGAGCTCGGGGTTGGCGGCGTTGTTGATAAGCCAAGCGCCCTGGCCCATATAGGAAAGCAGCAGGCAGCACTTAACGAACGGCCAGGTAGCGTAGATGTTGCCGCGGCCCACGTGGCCCATGTCGGAATAGAGCGCCTCGGCACCGGTGGTGGCAAGGAAGCAGCTGCCCAGAATCATGATGCCCGCGTGGTTGTTGGGGCTCAACAAAAAGCCGATGCCACGCAGCGGGTTGAGGCACAGCAGCACCGCGGGGTACTGGAAGACAAAGAACAGACCCGTGCCGCCCAAGAACAGGAACCACAGCGTCATGATGGGGCCAAAAGCGTGACCGATCTTGGCCGTACCGATACGTTGTACCAAGAAGAGCGCGATGATGATGGCAAGCGTGATGGCCACGACGCGGCCCTGATCGTCACCCAACACGGCATGGACCGCCGGGATGGTGCGCAGGCCCTCGATGGCCGTGGTAACGGTAACGGCGGGCGTCAGGATGCCGTCAGCGAGCAATGCGGCGCCGCCCAGCATGGCGGGGATGATAAGCCACTTGCCGCAGCGCTTGACCAGGCTGTACAGGGCAAAGATGCCACCCTCACCATGGTTATCGGCGCGCAGCGAGATGAGCACATACTTGATGGTGGTCAGCAGCGTGACCGTCCACACGACAAGGGAGAGCGCGCCAAGCACGAACTCCTCCGTCACGCTTCCGATGCCGCCGTTGCCGGCAACGAGCGCCTTGGTTACATACATAGGGCTGGTGCCGATATCGCCGTACACCACGCCCAGCGTGACGAGCATCGCCGAGATGCTCACAGGAATCGCAGCGTGCGAGGCTGCCTCCTTGGCCTTTTGTTCCATAAGCCGGTTTCCTCCCAACTTTAATGTTCGAAGGGATTATAGGTAATCGGCCCATGTTTGAATGGCACTGTTTTCCCAGCTAAATAAACATTTATACGGCCTTTAGGCCACCGTGGCGATATGGAATGTGACAAAGGGACGGTCCCTTTGTCACATCCGTCATTTTCCGAGCCAATTTTTGAACCACCACTCCATGGAGCGGCTCATCTCGGCCATAAAGGGACTGGTGTGCTTGCGGGTATAGATATCCGCGACGCGCTCCCCCACCTCGCGGGCGTGTGGACGGAACATCGCGTCCATCTCGGCCACCTGCGCGTCCATGGTCGCGGCATCCGCACGGCAGTAGCGCTCCTCGTGCACCAGGTTCACCACGGGATGCGCAATGGCCGGACGCTCCTTACGGGGCGTGCCGATGATGAGCATCGATAGCGGCATGGTATAGGGCGGCAGATCGAGCAGCTCGGCGACTTCCTCGGCATTCTCGACGATATCACCGATGTAGCAGCTCCCCAGCCCCAGGGCCTCGGCGGCAACCACGGCGTTTTGAGCAGCGATCACGGTGTCCTGGGCCGCGATGGCAAAGTCGCCCAAACCCGGCGCGCGGCGGGGCGCCTTGCCCGTGCGCTCGACAAACTCGGGCTCAAAGCAGCCCACGTGCTCAAACAGATCGATCCACTTGGCATAATCGACCACAAATATAAGTGCCCAGGGCGCCTTGGCGATCATGGGCTGGTGGTCGCACAGGTCGGCCAGACGGTCCAGCGTAGCCTGCTCGCGAATACTTACGATGGAATACATCATCATGGCGCCCGCCGACGGCGCGCGACTCGCCGCATGCAAAATCGCCGCACGCTGCTCGTCGGCCACCGCCACGGGACGGTCGTTGTCATCACGCGCGAAGGCGCGCGTGGACGAGCGATGCTCCAACGTGTCCAGCACCGCGTTGCCCGTAGTCTCGACCGGATAACCGTTCGCATCCACGCCCTTAGCTCCGCCGCAGTACTCGGCACCCGTCATACAAACCTGCTCGCCCATAGCTCTATCCTCGCCAATTCTTTAAGAAGCCTTTACGTTTCCGTGTAATTCCCGTCCATTATCGCGCAGGTCGCCACTACATTGCGCCACACCGCCGCACATGCGCGTTAATATGGCTGGTTGTTGTGCGCAGCCCGCAAATGCAGCGCATATTTAGGTAACAATCGGGTAAACCCCCGCTTTCGTAGGTTTTAAGTTTGTGAGGAGTCTCAGCATGTTCGCTGCCGCCATCTCGCTCGTCGGTCTTGCGGCGACCGTCTACCTTGTTTTGCGCGAGGCCAAGGCCATTCGCGCTCAGTCGGGCACCGTTGCCAAAAGCGCTCTTGGGTGGAGCGTCGCCTTCGGCCTGTTCCAGCTCTTTTTGACCATTTGGGGCGCTATTGGCCTCGTCGCGCAAAACGAGCCGCTCGCCTTTGTGATGCTCATCCTGACCAACGCCATCCTCACCGGCTGCGCTTGGGCCAGCATCGCCCGCGACCGCATCGCCCCGCGCGTCTTTGCGTTCGCCGGGCCCGACGCCCCCGCCCCCACCGGCAAGCTCGCCCGCCTGCGCGGCGCCTTTGTGGGCAAACCGCTCGTCGCCGCCGTCTTGTGCCTGCTGCTCGCCGGCGTCTTTGCGCTGCTGGGCATGGAGGTCTCGTCCAACCACGACTTTACCTGGGTCTACCCCCTGTGCATCCTGCTCGAGTGGGCCATCATCACCACGCTCATGGTCGGCCTGTTCTTCCTGTTCCAGCGCCACGGCGCAGCTCCCGCGGTCCTGGCCTTTGCCCTCTTTGTCCTGGGCATTGCCGAGTTCTTCGTCATCACGTTTAAATCCATGCCCATCCAGCCGGGCGACCTTTCGGCCATCTCCACCGCCGCCGCGGTCGCCGGCACCGGCTACACCTTCTCGATCTCACTGTTCTGCGTGCTGTCCATGGGCTTTACCGCCATCGCCATGCTGCTGTGCGAGTACGCCGGCCTGGTGGCACCGCATCGTCAGAGGGGCGCCGCCAACGCCAAGCGCATGCTGCTCACCAACCTGCTCGTGGCGGTGCTGTGCCTGGGCGGCGTGACCGCACACGTCACGCTCATCGACTACTACAACACCCTCGGCATCACCGTCTACACCTGGCGCCCGCTCGAGAGCTACTGGCGCGAGGGCTACCTGCCTGCCTTTATTAGTGCGGCACAGTCCATCAAGCCGCCCAAACCCGCCGACTACTCTGTCGACGATGCCAAGGCCACGCTCAAAAGGTACGCCAAGGCCTACGACAAGTCCGACGCGGCCAAGAGCGACGAGCGCGCCGCCGCAAAGGAGCAGTTCGATAGCGAGAAGCCCACGGTCATCGCCATCATGAACGAGACCTTCTCGGATCTGTCGATCTACCAGAACATGCGCGCCGGCTACGAAGGCCCGCAGTACTTTAAGAACCTGTCCAACTGCCTCAGCCGCGGCAAGCTCTACGTGAGCGCCTACGGCGGCGGTACCGCCAATACCGAGTTTGAGTTTATGACCGGCAACTCCATGGCCAACCTGGGCTCGGGCGTGTACCCCTACACCATCTACAACATGGAAACGACCGGGAACCTGGCAGAGCAGTTCAAGTCGCTCGGATATTCCACCACGGCCATGCACCCCAACCACGCAACCAACTGGAACCGCGAGAACGTGTACAAGGACTTTGGCTTTGACCGGTTCCTGTCCATCAACGACTTCCAGGGAGCCGACACCCTGCGCGGTATGGTGACCGACCAGGCGACCTACGACAAGATTCTTGAGCTGCTCGACCAGAACGCCGATCCGCAGTTTATCTTCGACGTGACCATGCAGAACCACTCGGGCTACGATACGGGCCTGCTGCCGGTCGACAAGCAGATGCATCTCAACATCGACACGACCGACCTGGACACCAAGACCGTCGAGGACGGCACGCTCTCCGATGTCGACGAGTATGTCTCGTGCATCGAGCAGTCCGATCAGGCGCTGCGCTACTTCCTCAACGCCCTGAGCAAGCTCGACCGTAAGGTGGTCGTGGTGTTCTGGGGCGACCACCAGCCGTTCTTCCCGTCCAAGTTCAACGATAAGTGGTTTACCGGCGAGGACGACGCTACGCATCAAGAGCGCCTGTGGCAGACCGACTACATCATCTGGGCCAACTACGACGTCGCCGGCTGCGACCAAACGAGTGAGGTCGACGATCTGTCCACCAACTACCTGTCCACCCAGCTGATGCAGCTGATCGGCGCACCGCTGACCGACTACCAGAAAGCGCACATGACGCTGCGCGAGTCGCTGCCGGCCATCAACTCCGTGGGCTACGAGGACGCCAGCCTGCGCTGGGCGCTCTCCTCCAACGTCACCGGTGACGACGCAGCAGCAGCCGCCACCACCAAGGCGCGCGAGGATTACGCCAAGATGCAGTACTACGAGATGTTCCGCGACGGCAAGAACGTGTACACCGAGCACTTCCAGACCGAGGCCAACGAAACCGACCCCAACCTGGCGCCGGGAACAACCAAGATCAAGTAGCGGGTCACTCATAACTGAAACGTCTGTCCGGGCGGAGGCATATAAGGTTCCCTGCTCGGACAGTCCTGCGCAAGACGAAGGCCACATTAAGTGGCCTCCTTTGCGTGCGGAACTCGCGATGAACCTTACATACCTCCGCCCGGACAGACGCCCTGTTGTTGGAGCGTGGCTTGTCTTGGGTGTATCGCCGAACATATATAAGTTGAAGGCCACGTTATGTGGCCTTCTTTGTTTGCGGAAAGTGTGTCCCGGAATTCTTGTCTGGAATGGGATGCAGTTTCCGCTTGGGACCCGATTGGGAAAGTGTGTCCCACTATTCAGCTGGATTCCGGGATGTATTTTCCGGTTGAGGCTCGTTGGGAAAGTGCGTCCCACTTTGGGGGCTGATTCTGGGACGTGGTTTCCGGTTGGCTCTCATTGGGAAAGTTCATCCCATTTCTCGGCCTAATTATGGGACGCAGTTTCCCGTTGAGGACCCTTTGGGAAAGTGCGTCCCGGTCTGGGCGCTCAAACTGGGATGGATTTTCCGGATGAGGGCTTGACGGAAAATGTGTCCCGTTCCGGGCGCTAATTGTGGGATGCAGTTTCCGCTTGCGGAGTCTCCACTCAACAGAAAACCCGGGTGGCCTGTTTTTTGGCTACCCGGGTTTTTGGGTTGTCGATATGTTCGACTGGCTACTAGTGGGTCTTGCGGCGCTTGATCAGCATGATGAGGGCTATCACTACGAGCGTTGCTCCCGCTGCTGCTGCGGTGGCGACTAGGGCGAATGTTTGGTCGCCGGTGTTTGCGAGGTTCTTCGCTGTGGTCGTAGTCTTGACCTTGGTGTCGGTCTTAGCTCCGTTGTCGGACTTGGGCTTGTCCGGGTTCGTCGGGGTCTCAGGAGTCTCGGGGTCCTTTGAGCCTTCGGAATCGGTTGGGCCGGCGGTGTTTACCAGCGTATGGTCCAGGAACTTCTTGGCGCCCGCACTTGCCTGTGAGAACAGGCGGCGCGTGCGGATCGGGGTGGCGTTCACCGTTGTGGGCGCCGTCTCCTCGGCCTCGATATTCACGAGCGTCGTGCCGGTGTCGAGGCCCACGTCGTTGTATCCCACGTGGCAGTAATACTGCGCACCGTCATCGTCTGCGGTCAGGTCAATCTCGAGCTTTGAGGCCGTTCCAGCCGCGAGGTTGCCATCGGCACCCACGAGCTTAAACTCTGTCTCGCCGCGGCCCTTGCGGTACCACATATAGGTCGGTGCCAGCCCTGTTTCGCTATCGTCGGCACCGAGTTGCTTCACATGGCCAATCGCCGAGAGCGTCAGGTGGCTTCCCGCCGCGCGCTCAACCGAAGAGTCGTATCCAAGATCCGACCCCTCCGCAGCATCCGCCGCAGGTCCGCTCACGGTCATCGTCATGCCATCGGGCATGGTCTTGACCGTGATGATTGCCGAGCGAATACCTGTTTCGGTCGTGGATCCGTTCTTAACGGCGGCGATGGCGAATCGATACTCCGTATTGGGCTGCAGCCCATCCCACTTGAGCGAGGTCTGCGTGTTGTCGGCAATCTTCCAGCTATTGACGACCGCATCCGCCGCATTGCTCTGCAGCATGCCCACGCCGTAGCTAAAGCCACTCTTGTTTGCGAGTACATCGTCCCAGCTAAACGTAACGCTGGTCGAATCGACGGCGTTTGCCGTAAAGCCCGTCACGGCCGGCGCGTCGGGCATCTCGACGTCCTTAACGTCATAGCCCACGATCCAGAACTGGTCGGTGTCCTTGGTGCCGAGCTTGTCGCCCGAGTCTGCCTCGAACTTGTCGACATCCACCGCGTTGACGCCCAGACGCCACACAAAACCGTACTTGCCCTGCGCGGCCTCGGGCAGGTTGTCGACGGTGCCGCCGTATTCGGTCGATTCACTCGAGGAGTTACCCGTAGTAAAGCCGGCGTTGGCACCAAAGCACAGGCCGCCAAACAACTCGTGCTTTGCGAGCTTCGCGCCCATGACAACGCTGCCGTTCAGCGTCAAGCCGAGCTCGAGCTCCTGCTCCTTGCCCTCCTCGACTTCGATGGTCTGCTCAATGCTCGCCCCCGACTGCGCGGCGGCGCCGTTAAACCCATCGTGCGTGTAGGCGCGCGTTACGCCAGGCTTGCCCAGGCCAAAGGAATCCCCAACGGGAGTCTCGCCGTTGAGCGTCGTTTGATAGGTTCCGGGTTCTCCCGACCGGTTGGTCAAAAAGTAGCTGAGCGGCGTCATATTGTGCTGTTTGGCAATGCGGTCATAGGCCTCGACATTAACGACCGAGGTCTGCGCGCCGAGCGACACGGGCGCCGCCATCACGCCCTTACCACCAGTTTCCTCATTTTCGATCTCATACTCGTAATAGACCATCGGAATCGTGTAGAGCACGGCCTTGTCACCCTCGCCGGCATGCGACTCATAGCTTACGCTTGCGCTGACCGTGCGCTCGCTCCGGTAGTCATAGCATCCCTCGGCGGCAAAATCGACTGAAGCATTCATCGCGACCAGGGGCGGACCGGTCTGCACCTCGACGGCAACGCCCAACTCGGCGCCAATGGTATAGCCCTGGGATGTCCCCGTGCCCTTTTCCTCTCCGTATGACGTGCCGCCCAACACCAGATAGCCGTATGCCTGCTCCAGATCCTCAACATAGGGCGCATCCTGCAGCACGGCAAGCACGCGCGGGTTGGTATAGACCTTGTAGCGGTCCTTGTACGTGATCTTGACGCTGTCGTTGTCGACATCGGGCAGCGCGAGCGAGATAAATGTGCCGTAGGTAGTGCCGCGACGGTTGCTCTCGCTAATCACCTGCTCCTCGCCGCGGCGCACCTTTCCGTTCTCGTCGAGCGAAAAATGCGAGGCGGTCATCCAATAGTAGTCATCGTTCTTGCGCAGGTCCTCGTCGCGGTGCTTGCCCACCACGGCGATAAAGCTCTCGTTATAGCGGTCCGAACCCGAGACGCTGCCCGCCTTGACGTCGCTGATCCACACCTGCTCTATACCCTTGTGGTCATGCTTGTTGCTGCTGTTGTATTGCTGACCGCTCATGCTCATGGTTCCGACCATGGACCCCAAGCCCTGAGCCCCGCTCTGTGCCGTGTTGCAGGCAAAGTCGCGGAACACATCGCCGCCCACGAGCACCTCGTCGACCGCCAGCTGCTCGGACAGGCCGTCAAGGTTGGCAGTGGCAAGGGCAATAGGCGCCAAGGTGCACGGATAGCGCTTATCCTGAGCGCTATCCTTCCATGCGCTGTTGGGCACATGCATCAGCCCATAGGAGGCGAGGAGCCCGTCTCTGTATTCCTTGCAATCGGAAAGCTTGAACTCGCCAGACTCCGAGTCAAAATACGCGTAGCGGTACAGCGCGCCGTACAGCCCCTTGCTGCCGTCAGAAGCGCCGTAATCAAAAGCGCTGCGTTGCCAGTCATAGCCCGCAAGAATAAGGCCCGTGACGGTTTCACCCGTCTTCTTTCCTTCTTCATCGTAGGCGGCAAACGTGCCGAACGTCGCATTCGCAGCGACCATGGTCTTGCCGTTCGCGGAGAGGGAGATTGCGCCCGCGTCGCCCAGAGCATCGACATGGACGAGCGCACCCTTGGATGCATCCCACGAAAACAGCTCGCAATGCGTCGACTTATCAATATTCTTCTTGCCGTAGGGTGCCGAGACCACGATGGCGAGGTCATCGCAAAAATCGCGATCGAGGTCGCCGGCCGCTAGCGAAACGACAGGAGCTGACTGAAGCTGCGTCCAGGAGTCGTTCCCGCCCTTGTTGTGCGTGGTGTAGTCCGCGGCGTTACCGGCATCGATCTTGACGACGCTTTGCTTCCAGTTGCCGCCCTCCAAGTCATACATGTCGACTACAGCCTTGCGCACGCCGTTCTCGTCGACATAGCAGCCCGCGTAGACAAAAAGCTCGTCGACGCCGTCGCCATCGACATCGCCCGCCTCGACATCAAAGACGGCGTCGTGCTCTTGCAGGTAACCGGCATCCAGGTACTTAAAACGGCCTTCGTACATCATATTAGTGTTGACCGTCACCGGCAGGTGTGTGTCGAGAGTGCGCGTACGCCCGTTGCTAAACGAGTAGAGGACCAGCT
The DNA here is from genome assembly GCA_902496775.1 of uncultured Collinsella sp. Classification (GTDB taxonomy): domain Bacteria; phylum Actinomycetota; class Coriobacteriia; order Coriobacteriales; family Coriobacteriaceae; genus Collinsella. The sequence continues at coordinate 16,677 of CABVCF010000020.1, read as the reverse complement.
CAACCTTTCCGGCGTATGACTTGCCGTCAATCGTCGTGGAGGAACTGTCGCCGTAGGCACGGAGCTCGGCAACGCGGCTCTTTTTGCCCGTGCTGGCGTCGCTGCAGAACTCAACACTCGTGGCGTGAATGCCCGAGAAACCGTTGTTGTCGTTGGCGAGTACTGTTGAGGACTCATTGTTGCTTAGGTACGACCAGGTGCCGCCACCGTAGTCGCTATGCTTGTAGAGATCGCTGTTCGTATCGAAGTTGTTGACGTTTTGCCAGAACTTTGCGGCGCCCCACACACTTCCATAGCCATCGGTGAGTTTGCTGCTGCCGCCAATGTCACCGCGCTCGACGTTCTCGAGCTTGTCGCGCAGAGTGTAGCGATTGCCATGGCTACCGTTAGCTGCCATATAGACCTCGCTGCGCGTGGCAAACGTAGTGGGGGTATCAGTGGAATAGGGGCCAACGGTATCGGCCGGAATGTCCTCGCTCGTGCCCAGACCCAGGGCTTGATAATCCTGCTCGGTCATATCGGTGATTGCGGGCGCGTCTGCCGCCTGGGCAACCTGGGGCGTGGCCGTGAAGCAGGCGACGCTCGTGGCGATCAACGCAGCAAGCGCCGCCGTCCCAACAAGCGGGATTTTCGACAGCCTACGGATACGGGGGCGTGGAACGTACATGAGGGACCTCGCTTTATTCGAGTGGAGTGGACTCATTTTTGCAAATGATACATCCAATGCCCGATATCACGTGTCTCATTTTCGCAAACGGCGTGTCTCATTTTTGAGAATCCGAGATACCGCGGAAATCTTATCCCAGCTCAAAGGCCATTTCTGGGATGTATTTTCCGTCGAGTGCCTCATCGGGAAACTGCATCCCATTCCAAGCGTCGATTCTGGGACGCACTTTCCCCTTAGACCCTCAACCGGAAACCGCATCCCACTTTGAGCGCAAATTCCGGGATGCATTTTCCGCTTGAGCCTCATTGGGAAACGGCGTCCCACTTTGAGGGCTGATTGTGGGATGCATTTTCCGGTTTTGCTCTCATTGGGAAAATGCATCCCGTTTCTTGACCGAATAATGGGACGCAATTTCCCGTTGGAGCGCCTTTGGGAAAGTGTGTCCCACTTCGAGCGCCCAGGGTGGGATGCACTTTCCGCAAAGCACCTCAACGGGAAACTACGTCCCATTCCAAAGGCAAATTCCGGGACGCATTTTTCGAAAGCCTGCCCATCCGGAAAGCCCGTCCCACTTTGGACGCATCCGGGCACGGAACCATCGACCTATCAGGCCTCCCATCAATAAAGAGGCGTCCTCCCGGACGGCGGGGCACGAAGTTCATCGCGAGTTCCGCACGCAAAGAAGGCCACTTAATGTGGCCTTCGTCTTGCGCAGGACTGTAGAGCAGGGAACCTAATATTCCGCCGCCGGGCGGGCGAAACATTTTGAAGATAGACCTAGCGTTTATTCCTTCGGGACAAGATCAGCGCAGCCATGAAAACGATAATCGCTAGCGTTAGCAGCGTCAAAAGCAGAGCGAGCGAGTTGTCGCCCGTCGCAGCCAGGCCAAACAGGCTGGGCTTTTTGGAGCCAGCGGGCTGCGCAGGAATTGTTTCGCCATCGTCCTCGGCGGTGATCTCCCAGCGGACAGTCTTGCTCGCGTCGGCAAGCTCGTTACCCACCGACGTCGGGACACTCAGCTGCAGATTGAGCACCGTGCTGCCATCGCTCGTGAACGTGGCGACCTGCGTGGGATAAGCGAACACGCTGCCCGGCGTTCCCGTCTGGAGCCAACCGTCAGACGCATCGCCAGCCGACGCCGTTAAGGTAATGGGCGACAGCAGGTGTGCCGTCTCGCGATCGACAACGGCCCGCACAAACACGCGTACCTGGGACTTTACGCCCGTGGCACGAACCTCGATCTGCTGCTCGCGCGCATCGCCGGGCATTAGATCTTTAAAGGCGGGAAACAGATCGGGCTCCCCCGAGGAGCCCGTCGCCCCCGATACCGTCAGCTGACGCGCATTTCCGTCATAGGCAATCGCGGGGGTATCGGCAAACGCGCGGGCGGGAACGGCGAGCGCGACCACGCAGAGAATGGCCGCGACCACGCAACGCACGGAGCGCGCAACACCTTTGCGAATCGAAAGAGCCATGCTTACGCACCCCCGTGCGGCGGCACCAGCACGCCATTCTTGACCGAGCAACCCCATGCATCGTGCACGGCCTCATCGGGCGTCGCCTGGACCGCCTGAGTGGAGATATCCACGACAAGATCGCGACCTTCAGTTGCCTTGAGCTCGGTTACTCTGTTAATGAGCATGCCGGTTTCACCGCCGGGAGCAACGGGCGACGTCCAGTAATAGAACCCGTCGCTCGACTTAACCCAGCTAGAAGCCGAGTTCGCGCCCGAGGCATCAGCCACGCTCCACGCAATCTCGTAGTCCGAGTCAGCTTGCGGCTCATCCCACAGGCGAGCGCCGCTCGTCGCATCTTGCCAGTATATATCCGCTGCAGCACGAATATAGGCGGGCGCAGTACCCGTGTTCTTCGCCTTGACATCGCTTTTCACTTTGCCGTTGAGCGTTTCCTGAACCGATGGCGTCACCGATCCGATGCCGAACTGGTTGACCAGCACACCCGTAACCGAAAGCCAGGCCAGCGTGCCTGCCGTACCGGCCAGGAGGATAACCCCCACCAGCAAGGCGATGATGCGCTTGCGCTTGGACATGCTAATCCTCCTTCTTTGCTACGTTGCCGTTGCTCCAAACGTTATGGGCACGATCGCTGCCGTCGATCCATTTGTCGTTCACACGCGTGTTCGTGCAGGTGAACGTGGCATCGTTCGCGCTCGATGCAGACGAAATCGTCAGATCGGCAGTTTTACCGGGCGCCTTGCCCGGCGTGCTCAGCTCGCCCCGGTAGCGCCATGCCCAAGCCGTGTCTTCCTCGACGGTATAGATGCCCGCCGGAGCGGCGAACTGCACGCTGCCGACATACCAGGTCTCACCGTTTTCCGGCTGCTGCTTATCGACCTTCACCTCGACCACGCGCGTCTCGGGAGAGGCTCCCTCCGCCGTCTTCGTCACCTTAAAGCGGAACGTCTGTCCCATGGCACTAGCATCGGTGGTCTTTTTGACGATCGTCAACGCATGAGTCTGGTCAAAGTTGAACACGGCATTGCCGTCGCCTTGGCCGTCTTCACCCGTCTTTTTATACTCCAGACGGTTGGCCAGGTCGAACGAACCATTACCCGAACCCAGGCTGTAGAGCGAGACAAACTTGCCGTTCACAGGCTCTTCCGCCGCAGAAACTCCCTCTGCACCAGGGCCGTAGCTTGCCTGCGTTACCGTAACAGTCAGTTGCGTCCCCATAAACGGCTTGGCAAAGCAGACCTTAAACGGCGCATTGTCGGCACTGTCACCGACGGTGTTGGCCGCGGCGGGATCGAGCAGCCACTTAAGCTGCGCGGTCATAGTTACGGGGCTCGCGGGATCAGACGTATCGTTGGCAACCACGCGATACGTCACGGGATACAGGTCCATGTCGCCCTTGACTGGCTCGCTCTTAAACTCATCCCAAGACTTCGCATTGCCATCCGCACCCACATATCGCCACTCCAAGAAGAGCTCACGCTTATCGCCATTGGCAGCAGCCTGTTCATCGAGCAGCGCGACGATCTTGGAGTGGGCGTCCGGATCGTACGCCACGGATTTTTGCTCCATCACAGGATTGCCGTCGTTGTCGTAGACAGGGTTGCCGCTCTCGTCCATTTTGGGAACATCGACCGTGTAGACAAAGCCAGGCTTACCGTCCTGCGCGCGCTCGTCGCCCGAGTCGACCGTCGCCGTAAAGATGACCGCCCCGTCGACGCTGTAATAGCGCACCTTATACGGCGTGACCTTGTACACCGCGGTATACGTCGCGCCCTTAAAGGGTTCACTACCCTCGAGGGGATACTTATCGTCTTCGGTCATCAGAGTGTATTTACTATCGGATTCATAGTCACGCGACCAGCCGACAAAGTCGTACTTGGTGCCATCCTTGCCGACAACCTCAGCTGTAGCTCTTACTTCCAGCGAAATTTGATCGCCAGAGTCGGTGCGCGAAAGAGAACGCACGGAATCGGGGTTATCCAGATTGGCATCGATATTCGATTGGACAATTACCGCGCTGGCACGGTAGACCGGGTACAGCTCCATGGGGGCGTTAACCACAGTGTTTGTATTCACCATGGGAAGGACGTCCGACCAAACGACATAACCGTTGCCGGATGCCGGTTTAGTTTCCGTCCAGCCTACGAAAGCATTGTATGCGTTCGTTGCAGCATCGATGTCGCCAACGTTATACGTTGGCAGCGGGATGCCATCCTTAAGGCTGCCGAGCGTATCGCCCTCCTGCGCGAGCTTGCCATCGATATCGGTGCCGTTCAGGTGGTACACCACCGCGATGGGCGTGTAGTAGGCCACAAACGTATAGGGCTTGCCGGGCCCCACGGGATAGGAGTAGGTGTTACCACCTTCGCCCGTCGGCTTGAGCTCCTCTACCGTTCCGTCAGGAAGCTCGATCTCGAGCTTCTTAAGCTGATAGGCACCACCGGTTCCGTTGGCGTACACCGTCGTCGTGATGTCGGGGCTCACCGTAGCCACCACGTCGCCGTTCTCCTGAACCACAAGTTGGGGCGTAATGTCGAACTTCGGAACATTGATGATGCCCGGCGTTCCGTCAAAGCCCTTGCGGTGCAGGTTGGTGGTGTAGTTGACGTCGTACTTTGCGTAGACGGGATAGGCATCCTGACACTTGGTGACCTTGGAGTCATCCGTCGCCAAGTATGGCGCCGCTTTTTCCGGATCGCTCGTCACATAGGGGTCGTTGGCGACATCATAGATATAGTTCCAGACGGCAGATCCCTTCTGGACCTCGGCCGTAGAAATCCAGCCCAGGAACTTATAGCCCCGCACGGCCATTTCGGCATCGGTCGGGGAAGCTTCGAGGGTCAGGGGGTTATCATACGATCCCTTCTCACCATCTTCTGGCTTTTCTGCCACTTTAACCGACGTATTAACATGCGGGTAATAATACGTGAACGTCGGATCAACCCCGTTCACCTTGGCCTGCAGCAAGTTACTCTCATAGCGCCGCGTGGCAGTCCTCGCGACATTATCGCCCTTGTTGTAGAAATTAACGTCCGTGGTAATCATCGCGCGAACGTAGTACTTCTTATCTGTACGCACCATGCTCTCGATGGGATTTTTCACATATGTCCAATATTCACCATCGCGCTCAAGCGTCCAGAAATTCAGGCGATAGCGATCGTTCACCGGTTTGACCGTTACGTTCAGCGAAGCCGAAGTCCAAGTATCGCTTAGCGTTGCAGCGCCTGGAAAATCGGTATCGGCATAGAGGTTTTTCAGAGTATCGGCTCCCGTATCGTTTTTAACGTTGTGCGAGTACGCATTAAGGGGACTCACGACAAGGGTATTCGCCGTGAAGCGCGTGCCACACGTTTCGTCATACCTATCCTTTATACCGTGGTCAACATGCTCCGGACCCCAGTGGACGACGTTTTCACGCACGAAGGTACTACCGACGTTTTCCTCAAAGGGCGTTTGATAGCGATTCCAAACGGAACAAAGTAGCTTGCTGTCCGTAAACTCATGGTTGGTATAAGCCCGAACGTAATAATCCACTCGGTACTCAAAGCGGGCGATGTAGGTATGCGGCGCGGTTAAATCGACATCTGCGGGGAGCGTATAGCTGGGATCGCGGCTTACGCGCACCTCGAGCGGAGCACCCTCGGTTCCCTTGTTTTCGTACCAACCCAAGAAGCGATAGCCATCGGGCAGCTTGCCGCCATTGGACAGGGGCGTACCTTCCGTGTTACACACCTGTACCGTGTAGACGCTGGTGCCGTCCTCGGTAGTCTGGACGTCGACATTGGTTTTGCCCACACCGTCGCGCAGAGCCTTATTGTCGGTTGTGTCCTGCTCATTGCCCTCGAACACCGTTATGATGTTCGACACGTAGTCGCTGTACACCGGGTAGAAGTCGGTAGGACGGACAACCGTGATCTCGCTACCCGCAGGATAAAAAGCTCCCTGATTTTTAAGCTCGGCTAACTGAGTCGAGGTGATGGCGGCATAGCCACCATTCATCCCCGCCTCGCTGCTAGGCTGCGTGGTCCAGCCGATAAATGTCGCGGTAGGCTTCAAGTTGCCGCGATCCGCGGGGGCAGCGGGCGTCAAACCCACGCCATAGCGGTACCAATCAGTTGACTTGCCGTGCGCAGCACCGGTTTTCCAATCAAGCGTCTCGCCCTTAACGTTATAGAACAGCACCTGTGCCTCGTACGAAGCGATAAACAGGTCATTGCCCTCAAAAGCCTTGGCCCCTTTCGCGTTATCGGCAGTATAGGTTGACGTTTCGTCGTGCAACTCGCTTTTCTGGACCTGCTTGCCAGCAGCCACAGCATCGGCATCGGTCTTGCCGTCAAACCAGCTGTTGTCTTGGCCAATGTGGTTCACACGCACATCGGGTTCGCGGAACCAACCCATAAAGCGGTAACCGTCGTTCGCCTCGCTCAGCCCCTCAGGCTTTGCAGAGGTCTCCTGCTTAAACGTTACCGACGTATCGCCTTGGGCCAAGCCCTGTGCCGTTCCGGCTAGCACGGCGCTCACCGCAAAGGTGTACGGATCGCTGGTGGACTGGTCTTTGCCCAACATGGTTGCCAGAACAGTTGCCGTGCCCGCACCGGGAAAATCAATCGTCGCCTTAACGCTCTGGCCATGCACGGGGATATTCAGCTTGTAATCCATCGCCCACTCATTGGTGTGCTGGCCACCCAGGGCATCGTCGTTAGCGGTCGAGCGCATGGTACCGGCACAGAAGTCGTAGTCGTGCTCCTCCCACAGCTCACGCGTGATGTAGCGCTCGTCATCCCACGGACCATAGCTGTCGCCCTTGGTGGTACCGTCGCCGCCAAACGAAGGGATCTTCTTTTTGGCAGGATTGCCCTGGCTATTGCCAGAAAGGCTCACGCTCGGCTTAAAGTAGCACTCGGTGACCGTGGCGTCACCCTTGTTGGCGCGCGCAGCAATACCGCCCAGGTTAACATCGTTTTGAATAATGGGAATCACGGCGATTGGATTATACTGACGCGAGCTCAAATCGCCCGCAAAGTGGCTTCGAACGAGCTCATTGCCTTCTTTGGTTAAAATACGGCCCGCCAGTCCGCCTGTCCACGCGCGCGTCACGGAAATGACGCCCACGTACGACGCGGCATAGCTGTAGCATTGTGCCGTCGAGAAGCAATCGATGACCTTGGCGTTACCTGCCATGCAGCCGACGAAACCCGAGGCGTACACGTTGTTGCCGCCCAGAGCGCCAATGGCAACATCGTACTTATTGGTAACGTCGGTCATGTCCATCGAGGAGCCATCCTCGTTGCGCGTAGGCGTCACGCGGCAATACTCGATGGTCGAGCTCTTAACGTAGCCGGCAAATGCCGCCATGTACAGGCCCTCGCCACCGATCGCCTGCACACCTGCAGTGGTGTTATGAACGGCTCGACCGCCGCGCACCTCGCAGTTGTAGAGGGTGCAGCCGTCGAGCTCGCCGGCAATCAGGCCGCCCTCAAAGCCTGCGTTGGTAATAACGTTGAGCATGTTGTTGGCGCACGTAACGTGCAGGGTGCTCTCCATGACCATGACGTTTTCGAAGTGGGTGTTGACGGCCTTGCCCACGATGATGCCGCCGCGGAAGTCCGCCCAGATGTTGGCGTCCTCGACAAGGAAGTTCTTGATGGTGGCGCCGTCGGTCTCGGCAAAGAAGCCCGTGTCGCGCTCGGGGTCCAAGACCTTATTCTCGTAGTTCAGGCCCTTCACGGTATGGTTTTGACCGTCAAAGACGCCCTTAAAGGGATGCTCCTTATTGCCAAAGGAGAGGTGCTTGACCGTATCCTCAACAATGGCGTTCATATCATCATCGTTAAGAACGATATCGTTATCGAGATAGACGCGCCACTGCGACGTGTCGCGCTGACGCGACAGCGCGACGCACGCCAGGAAGTCGTTCCTGTTTGTGATATGGAATTCGGTCTGATCCTCGGCATGCGCTGCCGCCGGCAGCGCCATAACGCAGCAAAGGGCGATTGCCGCCACGACAACCAGCCTGCCGAGCACGCCTCGGTTCATATTCTTAATCTCCATGGGCTAGTTCGCCTCCGGCCAGCCCGCGACGTCGAGCACATCGAGGACGGTATCGTTTGCCTGCTGGTTTTTGGCCTGCACGGCCTGAACGTCGATATCGAGCCTGAACGAACCGTCGCGCGCGGCATCGTGGTAGTCGCCCACAAAGCGCAGCGAGTCCATGAGGCTTTCCGTCATGGCGCCGGGGTCGAGCATGCCGCCACGCCCGGCCAATCCGCGGTAGTAGTACCACCCATCGCCGCCATCAATCCACGGGGACCCCTCGCCCGCGTTCACGTGAAAGGCAACGTTGCCCGAGGCATCCGCACTCGAACCGTCGGGTGCCACCGACGCCATGCGCAGACGAGCGCGAACGTACTCAGGCTGCGCGCCGGCGTTCTCCACGCGCACAATGCGGCTGATGTCAGAGCCCCCGGCCTTGGTGTCGGGATAGTCCCCGTGCTCGTCGGCCTCAAACGGAATCTCCTCGCCCCGCTCGTTTAGGGTGTATTCGCAGACTCGTACCTTCACGCCGCCAAACGATAGGACGTTGTTCGCCGGAACCATATCAACGGTAAAAGCCAGCGTGCCACACAGGCACGCCAGGGCCAACAGCGCAATCGCGGCAAGCGCCAAGGTGCGTTTCTGATTGTCGGAAAGATTGTTGAGCATTACGTTCGCCAATCGTCGATCAAAGGGGAACCGAGATCCCGGCCCGAAAATGGGGATGGGGAGCGGGTCGGGATCTCGGTGGGGGTGGGGCTACTACTTGTTCTTAACGGTATTAGCCCAAGTCTTGGCCTGAGTGACGGCGTTGTCAGCAGCGCTGGTGTTGCCGTCCGTCTGGTCGGCTCCGAAGATGTAGGCGGAAACCTTCATCGTGGGGTTCGTGGCGACCATGGAGCCCTCCAGGGTGCCCGGGAACACAACCTTGCTAAAGAGCTCGCCGGTGTAGACGTCCTCAGTAGCGCTCTTGGCGGGGAGGGCAACAGGTTTGTCATCGGTAGCACCCTTGGCGTACATGAACAGACCGCTCAGGTACTGGCCGTCGGCAGAGGGGGTCACCTGTCCATCAACCGGTTTCCAGTTGCCGTTGAGGGCGAAGTACGGGGTGTTCTCGGCAGCGGTGCCATCCTTGACCATGGCGTTCTTCACGTAGATGAACACGTAGGCGTCGTCTGAGCCCTTCGCGATGCCAACGTTCGGGTTCTTATCGGTGCTGGAGCCGGGAACAATCTTGGAGTTGTCTTTCCACTTGGTCTCGAACAGATAGGCTTTGTCGGTATTATTATCGGTGCCAGGCTTATCGGGCTGGTCGGGATCGGGCTTCTTTTCGGGAATGTTGATACTGCCCACCGTAAACACGTTGTTCAGCGTCTGCGTGGCTGTCAGCCATGCATAGGTGCCCACGCCGGCAGCCAGCACCAGCAGCAGCAAGGCGGCAACGATGCCGTAGCGCTTTTTCTTCTTGTTCTCCATCGTTCTCTTCCTTTCGAGAATCGCCTTCCCCGGCAACGGCCCTTGCCGCCGCCGGCACCTCTCCCTGCCGCTATGGACGCCGCTCCCTCGCATGCGCGCGGGCATGCTTGTCCGCAGGCTCGTCGGGAACCATCCGATCGAGCACAATCGACGCCGCGGCCAGCAGCGCCAGAACGGCCACCACAACAAGCAAACCGGGCATCGTCGTGCAATATGCGTTAACGAAGCCCAGGTAAGGGACACAAAGAGAGACGACACCGATCACGCGTGAAAAAGGCGTCTGCTCGGCGTCGTGCACGATGGTTCCATCTGCATTTTTGTTTGCGATTCCCTGCGTGCCGATCGTTTGCGCCACAGGGTCGACCTCGTACACCTGGTGAGTCACCACAGCGCCGTCCGATCGGTAAAAAGTTGCATTGTCGCCCACGGCAATATTCGTTGGGTCAACCTGGTGGACAAACACCATGGAGCCGACGGGAAGCTCGGGCTCCATAGAGCCCGAAAGCACGGCGAAGGGCATGTAACCAAATGCACGGGGAGCGAAAGAAACGACGGCAAGGGCTATGACAAGCGCGAGCGCCATGCCACTAAGAAGTGAAATAAATCGTCTGAATCCGCGCGCTACCAACGTGATTATTTCATCCCCATCGAGGCCATATTCGATCCCATCAAGGATTAGCCGCTTTTCTAAGACGTTTAATAGATGAGTTCGAAAAAGCCAATCTGAAATCTATTTCTAACAATCACCGTAGCTACTTCCGCGTTTTTATCAACGTCTTTCCGCCAAATGCTACTATTTTTGCCGTAAGTGGTTATTTGTCCCCGCACTTGTCTGCTTTATCCAACGCCTGCGGCTAACCCCTACACAACTTCTCAATAGAGGGTCTAATATTTTGTACGGCTCGGATATCGTACCCCCCCCCCCCCACATTAAATTTATACTGCATTTAGTATCGTTTATTTTCAACCCCCTTATTCATGCCTCTACGGCTACCCCGCGTAGCCCTCAGCCCATACCTTCTGGAAACCCCATCCATCCGGAACCCCGTCCCACTCTGAATACATCCAGCGAACGCATGCGAGCGTGTTGTCCAGAACGGCCTCGTCATCGGGGTGATGGAAAATATCGCCCCAGACGCTTGCCACGGTTGCGCCCACAAGCGGCAAGAAAAAAGCCTCGAGAATTTCGAGGCTTTCACATTTGTATTGTTTTGCACGAAGGACCGCGAACGGCGCAGCTACTCGCCCAGCACGGCCTTCTTGGCCGCCGCCGCCATATGGTCCAGGTCATCCTTGGTGGGGTGATCCTTTGCGGCGACCCAGTTATCGAGCAGCAACTTAGCGCGGGCGTTGTCGGGATCTTGCTCGAGCATGGCCTCGTAGCGCTGTTTGACCGCAGGACCCATCTTGCCCTGGCACATTGCCCAGCCCACCAGCTCGGCATCATCGGCCAAATTGGAGGTCACACGATCGATAATCTGCTGGTAATAGCTCTGATCGGCACCAAAACCGCAGGTACCAAACAGAAAGACGCGCTTGCCGTGCAAGGCGGAGAGCAACGCCGCGACCGAAGGCGTGCATGCGCCCTTGTCGCACCAAAAGCCAACGAGCACCGTATCGGCAGCACAGGCACCCTGTGCCTCGCGCGCAACTTGATCTGCATCCACATCGTCGCTCAGCGCGGCAGCGTGAATAAACTCGACGCCTGCAGCCTGTAGGGCACGCTTGATTGCGCCCGAAACCATCCTGGTATTACCGCTCTTGCTGTTGACCACCAAAGAGCATGTCATAGTCACGTTGCTCGTTTCCCCCAAAACTAAAGCCACTAATGCAATTTATTAGATGAATATCTTAGTACTAACGTGACAGATGTAAACCACCTTCTGCCGATTGGCGACATGGGCGACACCGATGGGGGCAAAACGTCCGCAGCGCAAGCCTCCAAATACTTAAGACGCGGGACGAACGAACCTGATTCATTTGCCCCACGCCTTGCTTACTGGGCGAACTGGCTGCGGTAGAGCTCGGCGTAAAAGCCGCCCGCCGCGAGCAGTTCATCGTGCGTGCCGCACTCGATAATCTCGCCATCGCGCATTACCAAGATGCAATCGGCGTTGCGAATCGTCGACAGGCGGTGCGCCACGACAAAGCTTGTGCGGCCGGCCATGAGCTCGTCGAATGCCGCCTGAACCTGCAGCTCGGTGCGGGTATCGATGCTCGAGGTCGCCTCGTCCAGTAGCAGAATCGCCGGGTCGGTGAGCATGACGCGCGCGATGCACAGCAGCTGCTTTTGGCCCTGACTAAACGTGCCGCCGTCCTCGCCAATCACCGTGTCGTAGCCGCCTGGCAGCTGCACGATAAACTTGTGCGCGTGCGCGCGCTTGGCGGCTTCGATGACCTGCTCGCGCGTAGCTCCTGGGCAACCGTAAGCGATGTTGTCCGCCACCGTGCCCTCGAACAGCCACGTATCCTGCAGCACCATGCCAAAGGCGCGGCGCAGGCTTGCACGCGTGTAGTCACGCGAAGACCGGCCATCGACCATGATGCGGCCGGCATCGATATCGTAAAAACGCAGCAGCAGATTGATGAGCGTTGTCTTTCCGCAGCCCGTGGGGCCGACCAGGGCAAAACGCATGCCGGGCTTGGCCTCGATGCAGATATCCTGCAGCAGCTTGCGGTCGGGCACATAGCTAAAGTCCACGTGTTCAAAAGTCACCTCGCCACGCGGGGCGGCAAGCTCCACGGCGTCTGGCGCATCGGGCTCCTGCTCGCGGGCGTCGAGCAGTGCAAACATGCGGCGCGCTGAGGCATACGCCGTCTGGATTTGCGTAATGACGTTGGTAACCTCGTTGAACGGCTTGGTGTACTGGTTAGCATAGGACAGGAAAATCTGCACGCCGCCCACCGTAAGCGCCGCGGGCACGCCCGTGATCACGCCCACGCAGCCGATCACAGCGACCACGGCATAGATGATGTTATTGATAAAGCGCGTGCCGGGGTTGGAGAGCGAACCCATAAACTGCGCGCGCTCGCCCGCGGTGTAGAGCTCGGCATTGAGGGCATCGAAGCGCTGCTGGGCGTTGGGGCCATAGGCAAAGGCGTCGACAAGCTTTTGCTCGCCTACGTACTCCTCAATATGGCCGCCAAGCTGACCCTGAATACGCTGCTGCGCCGTAAAGCTCTTGTTGGAGAGCTTGGCGATGGCGCCGGCCGCAAAGATGGATAGCGGCGTGACGAGCACCACCACGAGCGTCATGGTCAGGTTAATGGAGAGCATAAACGCGAGCGTGCCCACGATGGTAATAACACCGGTGAAGAGCTGCGTGAAGCCCTGCAGCAGACCGTCGCCCACCTGGTCGACGTCGTTGACCACGCGGCTCATGAGGTCGCCGTGAGCATGGCTGTCGATAAAGCTGAGCGGCATGCGGCTGAGCTTATCGCTCGCCTCCACGCGCATGTCGCGCACCGTTTCGTAGGACAGGCGGTTGACGCAATAGCCCTGCAGCCACTGGAAGGCCGCAGCACCTACGACGACAATCGCGAGCTTGGTAACGAGCGGCAGCAGCGCATCGAAGTCCACCTGCCCGGCGGCGACGATAAGGTCGATGCCCTCGCCAATGAGAATGGGCGTGTAGAGCTGCAGAATCACCGAGACGGCGGCACTCAAAAACGATGCCGCAAACGAGACGCGGTGCGGACGGACATAGCCCAGCAGGCGGCGGGTCACCGCACCCACGGGATAGCGCTCGGGATCGCTGGGCTGGCGCGGACCGTCTCCCAGGTCGTTGAGGCTATCGTTGCCGGACACGTTGGCCGTCATCGTGGCGACCGAACCGGAGGAAGTGTACGGATTCATTTAGCAGCCCTCCTTTGCGCAGACGGATGTGGGGACGGTCGGGGCGCCTGGGGCGGGCGCGGGCGCCGCACTCCCCTGCCGGCCCTCGAGCTCCTCGCGGCGCAACTGCGACTGGCAAATCTCGCGGTAGAGCTGGCAGCTTGCGTACAGCTCGTCATGCATGCCCAGGCCTGCGACCGAGCCGTGGTCGAGTACGCAGATCATGTCAGCGTCGCGCACGGTCGAGACGCGCTGGCTTACGATCACCGTCGTGAGCGGCAGCCCGCCCTCGGCGGCACCGCGCACGCTACGCTCGCGGATGGCATGGCGAAGCGCCGCGTCGGTCTTAAAGTCGAGCGCCGAGGCGGAGTCGTCCATGATCAATATCTGAGGCGAACCCACCAAGGCACGCGCGATAGTCAGGCGCTGGCGCTGGCCACCGCTGAAGTTCTTGCCGCCCGCCTCGACCGGGGCGTCGAGCCCCTGCGGCTTGTTGCGCACGAACTCGCTCGCCTGCGCCATATCGAGCGCCGCCCAAAGTTCCTCGTCGGTCGCCGACTCGTCACGCCAGGTCAGGTTGCTGCGGATGGTGCCGCTCACCAGCGACGCTCGCTGCGGAACGGTCGCGACCACGTGGCGCAGCTGGCCGAGCTGCCAGGCACGCACGTCGGAGCCCATCACGCTCACGCTGCCGGTGCTCGCATCGTACAGGCGCGGAATAAGCGAGACGAGTGTGGACTTGCCGCTGCCCGTGCCGCCGATAATGCCGAGCGTTTTGCCCAACGAAAGTTCCAGGGTCACATCGCTCACGGCATTGGCCGCGCCGGCGCCAAACGAGAAGCTCGCATGGTCAAAGCTCAGCGCGGGAGCCGGGGCGTCGACGTCCGTCGCGAGCGCCTGGGGCAGCGCGACCGGCTCGTTGCCCTCGTCAGCGATGCTCGGCACGCAATTGAGCACCTCGTTGATGCGCGACGCGCTGGCGCTCGCCTTGGTAAAGACCACGACCAGGTTGGCGACGTACACGATGGAGGTCAGGGTCTGCGTCATGTAGTTCACAAACGCCATGACCTGGCCCTGCGTGAGCTCGCCCATGTTGACCTGGATGCCGCCCACCCACAGGATGGCGCACACGCCCAGGTTCATCACAAGAAACGTGACGGGGTTGAGAATCGACGAGAGCTTGCCCACCGCGATGGCAGTATTGGCCTGGTCATCGGCGGCTTGGGCAAAACGCTCGCGCTCGTGGTCCTCACGCACAAAGGCGCGAACAACGCGGGCGCCCGAAAGCCCCTCGCGGCAGATAAGCGCGATGCGGTCGAGCTTTGCCTGCAGCTGCCTGTAATACGGAATGCAGCGCGCCATGACAAACCAAAACACCAGGCCGATGGTGGGCGTGCAAATCAAAAAGATCATGCCGAGCTTAAGGTCGATGGCAAGGGCCGCGCACATAGAGCCCACCGCCAAGAAGGGCCAGCGGATGAGCATGCGTACGCCCAGCGCCACAGCGAGCTGCACCTGATTGACGTCGTTGGTAATGCGCGTGATGAGCGACGGCGTGCCAAAGCGGTCGAGCTCGGCATAGCTCAGTTTGTTGATGTGCTCGTAGAGCGCGCCGCGGATATCGGTACCCATGCCCTGCGAGGTGAGCGCCGCCATCTTTTGGCAGACGAGCGTAAACGAGATGCCGATCACGGCCATGGCGGCGAGCACCATGCCGTAGTGGACGACAGCGTTCACATCGCGTGCGCCAATACCCTTATCGATCATCTGGGCAATCACCAACGGCGTCAGCAGGTCAAAAATCACTTCGATCAGCTTGCACGCTGGGCCAATCACCATATACCGGCGAAACTTGCCACCAAAACGCCCGAGCAGCTCAATCATGTATAGGCGCTCCCTATCATCATCCACATTCAATTCGAACCATGATAGTACGGTGAGCCCAAAAGAAGCGTAAACAACTCGTCATTTCTAATGGGATTCGGTTTCCAAAGAAGCGGAAAGGCACGCGCACACCCAGCCAGTGTCGGGTCGACTAGCTTGGTATACTTACATTAGTGCTACCAAGTTAGTCGCCGACCCTTGAAATGAGGTGCCGAGATGAACGACATTCTCGCAAGAAGAGCAAGACGAGCAACTGTGGGCATCGCCCTTTCCGCGGCACTTGTCGCGGGAATCGCCCCCGTAACGGCGATCGCTGCAGAAACCAGCGCCCCCACCGGTGCAGTTGCCTTGCAGACGGAAGACGCGGCCGCCGCAAAAGAAAAAGCGTATGCAGCCATGCAGGAAGCGCTCAAAAACCTCGAGGCCGCAAAAGACGCCGCAGGTCCTGAGATATTAGAGACTATCGAGCATGTGATTACCGATTTGCAATCGCTCCGCGACAGGATGCTGAAGGAAGCCGACGACTCAAGGGGACCTCTTCTTTACCTACAAGCGCAGGTCAATGAAGCCCAAGCCAGATACGACGCGGCCCACAACCAGGTAAGTAACCTTCAGACAGAATTAGACAAGGCGTGCAACGACGGGGCGCCTGCAGAAACTATTAATCAGTTGCGTTACGAGATAGCAACAGCGAAACGTCAAGAATATTCTTGCCAAGCGGTACTTAACACATACCGAACCAGACTCGAGAGCCAGGAAAATGTCGTCGCGAAGTTCGAAGCCAATGCGGAAAAATGTCAAACCGATATCGACGAAGAGACAGCCAAGCGAGATGCGCTCCTCGACGATTTGAAAAAGGCGCAAGCGGCCTATGACGACGCCTGCAAGGCATACGAAGAGGCAAAGGCCGCGGCAGACAAGGCCACCTCGCCCGAGATAACGAAACCCGCCGAGACGACAAAACCCTCCAGCTCGGCGCAGCCGGCCGAGGCGGCACAGCCCGCCAGCTCGCCCGCGACCGGCAAATACGCTCCATCGAGCTCCACCAAGCAAGCAAATACGACCACCGGCAAGCTCGCAAACACAGGCGACACAGCGCCAAGCGCAATCGCACTCGCAGCAGTCGCCGCCGCAGGCCTCGGAATAACCGCCACAGCCACACGCCGCATCAGGAACTCAAAATAGCTGCCAGAGCATACCGCCTTCGCCAATCCACAAACCCAGAAAGAAAAGAGGCCCGTTTCCCCAACCTGAACTGCCTCCCATTTCTTGGACATGAGAAATGGGAGGCTTTCTTTATGCGCGT
>CABVCF010000019.1 GCA_902496775.1 uncultured Collinsella sp. | reverse complement strand
CCGTAACAGGCGTTGAGCAGCGTGGACTTGCCGGCATTAGGGCGACCGACCAGGGCCACAAAGCCGCTGCGGAAACCGGGTTCCACGTCACCAAAGCCCGCGAGGGTCTCGCCCTCGTCGCACAGGGCATCGAGCTCCTCGTCGCTCATACCCTCAAACGGGTCGAACTCCTCGACCTCGTCAAACGAAGCGGCACCTTCAGCCTCGTCCAGGACCTCGTCATCCAAAACTTCATCGGTAGGCTGCATATTATCGGACATGAGAATCCCCTTCTAAATAAAGTCGAGCGCGTGGGCAAAGACAAGCAAGCCCACGATCGCGGCGGTAATGGAAAGAACGTATACAGAGGCAGCGGCGATATCCTTCGCGCGTTTGGCCAGCGGATGCAGCTCCTGGGTCGCCAGGTCGACAATCGCCTCCATGGCGGTATTGCACAGCTCGCCGTGAATCACCAGGCCGCAGCAGATGATGACCGTAGCCCACTCGGCAATATCGAGCTCCACGATGCAGCCGGCAATGACGGTGCACACGCCCGCCACGAGCATGACCTTGATATTGCGCTCGGTCTTGACGGCGGTAACGAAGCCCTCCATGGCGTATGAGAACGACTTTAAAAAAGACGGATGGTCCTTGTTCGATCCGGGAATCATAGACGGCTCCTAGTCGTGGGCATGATTGGTTATGGGGCCGACGTGGACGAGTTTGGGGTCCTCGCCGCGCTCAAGCGCCAGGTCGCGCAGGATGGCATCCTCGCGCGCCTCCATGACCTCGGCCTCGTCGTCCTCGATATGGTCATACCCCAGCAGGTGCAGCATGCCATGCACGAGCATCAGGCGACACTCGTCGGCGGGACTGTTGCCAAAGCCGGGGGCCTGGCGGGCAATAACCTGCGGGGCCAGGATAATATCACCGAGCTCGAGCGTCTCGTCGGCGGGAATGTCCTCGTCAAAGGCCGAGTCGCATTCAAACGAGAGGACATCGGTGGTGCGGTCGATACCGCGCCACTCGTGGTTGAGCTCGTGCATCTCGTCCTCATCGACATACGAAAGGGAAATCTCGACCTCACGCTCAACGCCCTCGGCGGCAAGCACAAATCCGCAGATGTGCCCCACCTCCTGGGCATCGAGCAGCGTATCGAGCTCGGCATCGTTGCTGATCAATACACTCAACGGGACTCCTTTCGATCGTGTGCGCGCTGCTCGCGCGCATCGTCGTATGCATCATAGGCCTCGACGATGCGCCCCACCAAGGCATGGCGCACCACGTCGGCGCGCTCCAGGTGAGAAAACGTCACATCGTCGACACGGCCCAAAATCTTCTCAACGTCGGCAAGACCGCCGCGACGACCCACCAGGTCACGCTGGCTCAGGTCGCCGGTAATCACGAACTTGGAATTAAAACCCAGACGCGTCAGGAACATCTTCATCTGCTCGGGCGTCGTGTTCTGTGCCTCATCGAGCACCACAAAGGCATCACTCAGCGTTCGACCGCGCATGTAGGCGAGCGGTGCGATCTCGATCACGCCACGCTCCATAAGCTCATCGGTGCGTTCGCGATCCATCATGTCAAAGAGGGCATCGTAGAGCGGTCGCATATACGGGTCGATCTTTTCCTCGAGAGTGCCGGGCAAAAAGCCCAGGTTCTCCCCCGCCTCGACAACCGGGCGCGTCAGGATCAGGCGGCCTACCTCATGACGCTTGAGCGCGGCGACGGCGAGCGCCATGGCCAGATAGGTTTTACCGGTACCGGCGGGACCGAGGCCAAACGTGATGGTAGAAGAGCGGATGGCATCCACATAGCGCTTTTGGCCGAGCGTCTTGGGGCGGATAACGCGACCGCGATACGATAGCAGCACGTCATCGCGCAACGACGAGGCATCATGCTCGCCGTCGCGCAGAACGGCCAGACAGCGCGAGACATCATCGGCAGAAAGCGTGCGCCCGGCAGCGGCCTCACGAAAGGCATGTTCGAAAAAACGCGCGACCAACTCAACCTCGTCCGGATCGCCGCTCACGGCAACGCTGTCACCGCGGGCAACCACATGGGCGCGCACCAAGTTCTCGAGTGCACGAAGGACGCCGTCGCCGGCGCCCAAAACGCGCGAGGGGTCGATACCCTCGGGAACGGTAAGTCTAATCTTCGAGGCTTCCATGAACCTCCCTACGTGCGTGGACCAAGCCGGAATCATCGACTCCGACGATAGCAACATCGAGCAGGCACGGGGCTGTGAGTCCACAGGTATCGTCAAGACGGGCATGATGGAACGAGCCGAGCGTCAAATTGTCGCCATACTCGAGCACCGCACGCTCGTCCGTGCCCACGCGACGACGGGCATCGGCGATCGCAAGCTCCTGTGCGGCGGCACGCATGCGACGGCTGCGTTCGGCCATGACCTCAGGAGGTACCTGGTCGGGCATGTCGGCGGCGAGGGTGCCGGGGCGCTTGCTATAGCGGAACACGTGCATGCGCGAAAAGCCCACACGACGGCACAGCGCCAGCGACTCCTCGAACTCCTCGTCCGTCTCGCCAGGAAAACCGACGATGACATCGCACGAAAGAGACGCTTGTGGCAGGTTAGCGCGAATCATGCGCACCGTATCCTCAAAGGCCTCGGCACTATAGGGACGACCCATGCGATGCAGCGTCGCCGTGCAGCCAGACTGCACGGGAAGGTGCAAAAACGGCGCGATACGCTTCGGATAGCGAGCCATCACCTTGAGCAGGCGCTCGGAAATATCCATGGGTTCCACCGAGGAGATGCGCACGTGGGCAATCTCGGTGCGCTCCATGATCGCCTCGAGCAGCTCATCGATCTCGACATGTTCGTCGGTCGCGCTCTTGCCGTCATAGGCACCCAGATTCACGCCGGTCAGCACGACCTCGGGCACGCCGGTCTCCTGGGCTTCACGCACCTGTTCGAGCACGGACTCGACGGGCACGGAGCGCTCGGGGCCGCGGGCCTTCCACACGATGCAATAGGTGCAGCGGTGGTTGCAGCCATCCTGGATCTTCACGCCAAGCCGAGAACGACCGAGCGCATCGACCACGTCGCCATCGCTGCAGGCGGGCACGCTATCGGATTCGACACCCAGCACCTCGCAGACGCGCTCGGCGACGTCAATCTTGGACGGTTCGGCGATCACGCGATCGGAGAGCTCCAGCAGCTCCTCGGGATGCAGGTTGACGACACAGCCGGTTACGACCACGTAAGGCTCGCCCGGATAGGCCAGGGCGTGACGGACGGCCTTGCGGGTCTTAGCCTCGGCCTCCCCCGTCACGGCACAGGTATTGATAACGATCAAATCGGCGTCCTGGGGCTCCACCATCGCAAAGCCCAGGCGCATAAGATCGGCAGTGATACGGTCTGACTCAACCCGGTTGACACGGCAACCGAGATTGACGACGGAAATATGGGGTGCGAGCACACGGGCTCCTTAATCGAGGATGTCGTCGAGGGCACTCTTGATACGGTCGGTCACCGACTTCTTACCGGATGCGACGTCATCGCCCATCTCGTCGGCAAAGGCGCGAAGCAGCTCGCGCTGCTTGTTGGAGAGATTGGTGGGGACGACCACGCGCAGCTGCACGATCAGACGACCGCGCGAACCGCCACCGCCGATACGCGGCATGCCGTAATTGTTGACGCTCACGGTGTCACCGTACTGTGTGCCGGCGGGGACACACACCTTGACGACCTCGTCAGGCATAATGCCCTCGACCTCAATCTCGCAACCGAGCGCGGCCTGCGCAATCGAGATATCGCTCACCAGATACAGGTCATCGCCATTACGCTTAAAACGCTCGTGGTCGGCGACACGCACGTTGACGATCAGGTCACCAGACGGCTCGCCACGAAGGCCGGCCTCTCCAAATCCACTCACGCGCAGCTGGCGACCGGTCGAAACACCGGCGGGAATATCGATGTCAATCTTTTCGTGAGAAGGCGTGCGGCCCTGGCCATCACAAGTCTCGCAGGGATGATCGATGACCGTGCCTTCGCCGTGGCAGTCGGGACAGGGCGAAGAGGACTGAACCTGGCCCAGGAAAGAACGCTGGACCGTCGTCACATAGCCCGTGCCGTGACAGCGGCTGCACTGCTTTTCGGTCGCGCCCTCGGCCTTGCCGGTACCATTACAGTCATCGCAAGGGGCAAGGCGGTCGTAGCTGATCGTCTTTTTGCAGCCGAGCGCCGCCTCCTCGAGCGTCACCGAAAGGGAAATGGCCATATCGCGGCCGCGACGACGCTCGCGGCGATTTCGGGCGCCACCGCCGGCACCGCCGCCAAAGAACGACGAGAAGAGGTCGTCCATACCCATGCCGCCAAAGATATCGTTGATATCGACATAGCCAGAACCACCGGGGCCGTCCGCGGTACCGTAACGGTCGTAGTTAGCACGCTTCTGCTCGTCGGAAAGAACGGAATAGGCCTCGTTGAGCTCTTTGAACTTGGCCTCGGCCTCGGGGTCGTCCGAAACATCCGGGTGTACCGTACGGGCTTTCTTTAGAAACGCGCGCTTGATCGTCCGCGCGTCGGCATCCTTGTCAACGCCAAGTACCTCGTAGTAATCCCTATTTTCCGACACGACCGAATCCTTCCAACTTTCATTATTGTCACAGTGCGTCCTATACCCAAGCTGGGCCGGCCGCAAACAGAGGGTTTGATGTTATTGCATCCCGTAGGGCGAAAGCATGGCCTGCTGCGAGCAGCTCGCAAACCAGACCGACACGAGCGCAAACATAAAGCCGTTGGCAAAACCATTGGCAAACTGCATCGCGCCGCGCTTCCACCACAGCAGGCTGCGATGAAGCACGCCGTCCGACAGCACCATGAACAAGCCCATGGCAAACGGAATGAAGCACATCATGGCGAAGGCGGAGAACACGCCCGAGATGGCCGACAGCACCAAAAACGGAGCGATGATGCCCATGAGGTAGAAGCCGGTGCGGGCCTTACCCTCCAGGCGCTCGGCCTCAACGTGCGCACGACCGACCAGATCGCCGCCCGAAGCGCCGTTCGTGCCGGCGTGACCCATGTTGGGGGCGCGCACCTCGTCGCCATCATGCGTGCCGGCGGGAAACTCAATCGTCTGCTCGGAGGTCACACGGACACGGCCGCTGCCACCGCAATCGGGGCACGGGTCGGCAACGACCTTGCCGGAACCGCCGCACTCAGGACAAACCGTCTGGAACGTGCCCGCACCAAACAGGAAAGACAGGTCGACATCGATATGGCCGCGACCACCGCAGCTCGGACAGGTGTGGGCATGCTCTGACGAAACGGAGCCCGATCCGCCACAATGTCCGCAGGTGTCAAAGCGGGTGTAGCGAACGGTCTTGTGGGCACCGCCCTTAGCCTCCTTGGCGTCGAGCTTGATATCGACGACCACGTTGGCGCCACTCTCGGGGTTGTAGGCCGCCTGGCCGCGACGGGGCTGGCCCCAGGCGCCCCCGAAGGGGAAACCGCCGTCAAAGGGATTGCCGTAACCGGCGCTGCCGGCATAGCCACCGCCATAGGGCGAAGCCGTCGGTGCACCGGCAAAGGGATTACCCGACCGCATGGCGTCGTAACGCGCACGCTTCTGCTCGTCCGAGAGCACGGCGTAGGCCTCGGAAACCTCTTTAAACTTTTCCTCGGCATCCGGCTCTTTATTGACGTCCGGATGGAGCTTGCGGGCCTTTTGCTGGAAAGCCTTTTGAATATCACGCGAGGTGGCGTCCTTGGAGACACCCAGAATCTCGTAGTAATCTTTTTCGTTCATCGTCGCCATGCGCGGCAACCTCCTGCTCACAGCAGCGTATATATTGCGGTAATTCTACCCG
Organism: uncultured Collinsella sp.; assembly: GCA_902496775.1. Classification (GTDB taxonomy): domain Bacteria; phylum Actinomycetota; class Coriobacteriia; order Coriobacteriales; family Coriobacteriaceae; genus Collinsella. Next base: position 21,471 of record CABVCF010000019.1, on the reverse strand, counting down.
AGCGGCCTAGGCTAGACCCCAAAACAGCTCGAACAGCATATTTCCATCGAGCCAGCCCAGGTGGGTCGGCGCTAAACGGGCGCGGGCGCGACCTGCGATAACGTCTTTTGAGGTGACGCGCCCCGCATGTCCTTCAACATGATCGGGCACCCAGGTGGCAAGGTCCAACTCGAGCGCACGGTCGCAGGCCGCCGCCAGTTCGTCTGCAGCAATCACGCTTGCCGAGTGAACCAACAGTTCGGGCCCAATGCCACGCGTCATGCGGCAGGCGAGCATCAAATCCTCGGCCGCCGCCTCGCGATGCGACAGGTACTCGGCCTCAAACGCTGTAGCGCCATCGTCACGTTGCACCAGTCGCACGCGATGCGCATCGCCACGAGCGGGAACGTCAGGAAACAGCCCGACCAAGCGATCGAAATCCTCGGCATCGAGCATACCCGCGGCAGAACGACCCAAACCCAAATAGCCCTGTCCGGTCCAATAGGCAATGTTGTGGGCGCATTCATGCCCATCGAGCGCGTAGCTCGCCACCTCATACGGATGGTAGCCCGCCGAACTCAGCCGCTCGCGCGCAACGTCCATGCATGCGGCTTGGAAATCCTCATCGGGCTCAAGCGACTCATCACGGCACGCCATGCGGTAAAGCGGCGTGCCCTCCTCGAGCGTGAGTGGATAGACCGACACATGGTGCGGGGCCGCCGCAAGCGCGCCATCGAGCGTGTACTGCCAGCTCGCCATAGTCTGTCCGGGAAGCCCACACATAAGGTCGTACGAAACATCGAGCCCAACATCCTTCACCGTCGCGATAGCCTCAAGCGCCCGTTCGGCATCATGGATACGGCCAATGACAGCCAACTCGGTATTGTCCAGCGTCTGCACGCCCAGAGAGATGCGCGTGACACCTGCCTCGTCAAGCGCGGTGGCGAGCCCAGCCGTCAGCGATTCTGGATTGGCTTCACAAGTAAACTCAACGGGCTTGCACCACATGGAGATACGACGGGCAAGTTTCACGAGGCGCTCCCCTGCCAGCGACGGCGTGCCGCCGCCTACGTAGACAGTGCGGATCTGCCTGAGTGCCCCAGCGTTGCCAAAGGCATCGAGCCGCGTATACAGGTGCTCAAAATAGGCATCGAGCGCAGCATCCAGGTCGCACGGGGCCACGCTTTGCGAGTCAAAGTCGCAATAGCGGCATTTTTGAGCGCAAAACGGCACGTGCACATACAGCGCGGTAACGGCCACCGTTAGGCCTCCAGCGGATGAGCGGGCACCGATTCGCCGGCGGCAAGGGCGGCCTCGCAGGCCACCACGTCGCGCTCGATATCATCGACCAGCGCCATAAACTCCTCGTACGTGGAGCAACGCACCACCTGAGCGCGCCAGGCGGCGGCATGGGGCATACCCTTTAAGTACCAGCTTGCATACGTACGGGCGCGCGACATAAGCGGCAGAAGCTCGTGCGTCAACGTCAGGTGCTCACGCAGGGCCTCCAGGCGCTCGACCGAGGAGCGAGAAGGAACCGGCGTGCCATCGAGTGCAAGGGCGCGTGCATCGCCGAACACCCAGGGATTGCCGTAGATACCGCGCGCAATAAACACCGCGCTGGCACCCGAACCGCTCAGATGCTCAGCAGCGTCCTCGGCCGAGAACACATCGCCCGAACCAATCACGGGAATCTCGACGGCTTCGGCAACCTCATCGACGACAGACCAATCGGCCTGGCCCGTATAGAGCTGCGTGGCACAACGACCGTGCACGGCAACCGCAGCGGCGCCCGCCCCTTCGAGCATCTGGGCAAACGTTGCGGCATTGCGGTCCTCGGCATAAAAACCCTTGCGGATCTTCACAGTCACGGGAACATGCGCCGCGCCCACCGCTGCCTCGACAATCTTCTCGGCCAGATCAGGCGTGCGCATAAGCGCCGAGCCCTCGCCCTTGGTAACGACCTTGCGAGCCGGACAGGCCATGTTGATATCAATCAATGACAGGCGATCGCCCACGCGTTCCTCGACGGCAGCGACGGCACTCGCAAACTGATCGGGCTTGGAACCAAAGAGCTGCACGCAAATCTGCTGTTCCTCGTCGGCCGGCAGCACCAGGCGCCACGTCTTGTTGCTGGCATAGGCAAGGCCTGCAACGCTCACCATCTCGCTGTAGGCAAGGTTGGCACCGCGGCGGCGGCACATGATGCGATAAGCGGGATCGGTTACGCCCGCCATGGGAGCCATAAGGAACGGCTGCTCGGCATAGGCGCCCAGCAGCCGCTTGCTGTATTCAGAAAGCGCCATGGACCTACTCGTCCACCTTGAGAATCGCCATAAAGGCCTCCTGCGGAACCTCAACCGAGCCGATGGCCTTCATGCGCTTCTTGCCCTCTTTCTGCTTCTCGAGCAGCTTGCGCTTTCGCGAGATATCGCCGCCGTAGCACTTGGCCAGCACGTCCTTGCGGCGTGCCTTAACGGTGGAGCGGGCAATGATCTTGTTGCCGATGGCACCCTGGATAGGCACCTCGAACAGCTGACGCGGAATGATCTCCTTGAGCTTGTCGCACAGGCCTCGGGCAAGACCGTAGGCCTTATCCTTGTGCACGATAAACGACAGCGCGTCCACCTCGTCGCCCGAAAGCAGGATGTCGAGCTTGACGAGCTCGGAGGGGCGATATTCGTTGAACTCGTAGTCGAGCGAGGCGTAACCCTTGGTGCGGCTCTTGAGCTGATCGAAGAAGTCCAAGATGAGCTCGGCGAGCGGCATATCAAAGCGCATCTCGACCGATTTGCTCGTCAGGTGAATCATATCGGTCGTGACGCCACGGTGCTCGATAGCGAGCTGCATGACGGCACCCGTATACTCGGGCGGGCAGATGATCTTTGCCTTGAGGTAGGGCTCTTCGATACGCTCGATGCGCGTGGCCTCGGGCAGATCCTGCGGGCTGCGGACATCGACCATCTCGCCGTCAGTCTTGTACACGTGGTAGTCGACCGAGGGGCTTGTGGCGATCAGGTCCAGATTGAACTCGCGCTCCAGGCGCTCCTTGACGACCTCCATGTGCAGCAGGCCCAAGAAGCCCACGCGGAAGCCAAAGCCCAGCGCCACCGACGTCTCGGGCTCCCACACCAACGACGGATCGTTGACGTGCAGCTTATCGAGCGCGTCGCGCAGGTTCTCATAGTCCTTGTTGTCGATGGGGAACAGGCCTGTGTAGACCATGGGCTTGGCCTCACGGTAGCCCGGCAGCGGCTCGGGGCAGGGGTTCGAAGCCCACGTAAGGGTATCGCCCACGCGCACGGCCTCGGGGTCCTTCAGACCCGTGACCACATAGCCGACCTCGCCGACGGTCAGAGCATCGACCGGCGTCTCGGCAGGGCGCTTGACGCCCACGCCGTCGACCAAGAAGTCGCCCTTGGCCTGCATCATGCGCAGAGTATCACCCTTTTTGATGGAACCGTCAAAGACGCGCACCGTGGCGACGACGCCGCGGTACTCATCGAAGTACGAATCCAGAATCAGTGCCTTGAGAGGGCCATTTGCATCGCCCTTGGGAGGCGAGATCAAAAAGACAATGGACTCCAGCAAATCGTGGATACCCTCGCCGGTCTTGCCCGACACGCACACGGCATCGTCGGCGGGAATGGCCAGGTCGTCTTCGATCTCGGTCTTAACCTCGTCGGGGTGAGCCGAGGGAAGGTCGATCTTGTTGATGGCCGGAACAATGTCCAAGTTGGCGTTCATGGCGAGCGTCGCGTTGGAAACGGTCTGCGCCTCAACGCCCTGAGTGGCGTCCACGACGAGCACCGCGCCCTCGCATGCGGCCAGCGAACGCGAGACCTCATAGGTGAAGTCCACGTGGCCCGGCGTATCGATCAGGTTGAACTGATACGTCTCGCCGTCGTCGGCGTCATAGGAAACGCGAACGGCATTGGACTTGATCGTGATGCCGCGCTCGCGCTCGATGTCCATCGTGTCAAGCAGCTGCGACTCCATGTCGCGCTCATCGACAGTATGGGTGAGCTCGAGGATGCGGTCACTGATCGTGGACTTGCCATGGTCAATATGCGCAACGATCGAGAAGTTGCGGATGTGGGAAATGTCAATTGAAGTATTCATGCGGACTATCTTACCCGAGCGATACAAAAAATGGAGCCTGTTCCATAAAACAGGCTCCATTTATGCGCGTAATCTGTGTGATGTGAAATTTACAACTTAAGCGTTGATGCTGTTCACGAGCTTGGCAAGACCGGACTTGCGGTTGGAAGCCTGGTTCTTGTGAATGACATGCTTAGCGGCAGCCATGTCGAGACGCTTGGTGACGGTCTTGAGGGCAGCCTGGGCCTTCTCGGCGTCGCCCTCGGCGACGGCGGACTGGACGTGCTTGGTCAGCGTCTTGAGCTCGGACTTGACAGCCTTGTTACGCATGCGAGCTGCCTCATTGGTGCGGATACGTTTCTTCTGAGACTTGATGTTTGCCACTTCTGGAGTTCCTTTCGAGTTCCTTGCAAAAAATGTATGACACCTCTGAGACACGGTGAGGTCATGCAAGCGCCTACTATAGCACGCTCCCCCTCAAAGGGATAGAACGAATTTGTCAAATAGGCAGGTATCATCACGATTTTCTCAAGATGTTCGTAATCCAGAGCAAAAGCGCGGTCTGAGAATCGGCCGAACCCTTGAGCGCGAGCTCCACATCGACGGCACCCTCGAGCGCGGCAACGAGCTCGGTCATCGAAAAACGACGCGCCCAGGTAAGGTGATTCTTGACCTGCCAGGCCTGAAGCTTGAGCGTCGCGGCGAGCTCACGCCCCTGCCCACGCCCATCGAGCGCCTTGGCGACGATCAGCTCACGGATGCGACCGCACAGCAGCGTGTAGGTCCACACGTAGCTCTTGGAGGGCAGAAGCTTAAAGAGCTCGAGCGAACGCCGCATATCGCGAGCCGAGACGGCGTTGAGAAAGTCCCAGGGCTGAACCTCGGCCGTGCGCACGATCCAACGCTCCACGTCGGCAAGCTCAATCTGGGGCGCCTCGACCATCTGGGCGAGCTTTACCAGGTCGTTATCGAGCATGCGCGTGTTTTCGCCCGAACGCGAGACAAGCTCCTCGGCGGCAGCCGTCGAGATAAACTTACCGTGCTGCGTCGCCATCTGCTGAACGCGGCGCGGCAGTTCCCAGCGCTTGGTGCCCGAGCAATCGACGACAGCCTTCTTGTCAATCTTGGCGATTGCCTTATACAGGCGCGTATTCTTGGCAAGTGAGTCGGCGATAATGAGACAGACCGTCGTGGGGCTGGGACTTGCGAGGTACTCGACGAGGGGTTCCGAGACCGCCTTGGCAAGTTTTGAGCAGCCGTCGAGGATCACCAGGCGAAACTCGCTACCCATGGGAAAGGTATTGAGCGAGCCGATGATCGACTCGATATCGGGATCTTTCGTCATGTCGCGTTCATCGAGGTTGAACTCAACCATACCCGACTTTTCCAAGCGAGCTTTCATACGCGAGACGGCGTGGTCGCGCTTGACCCCATCGGTACCGACGATCAGATATGCCGGCAGCAGACCGGTTTCGGACATTGCGCTCCCCTCTCGCAGACTCTCGAATTCGTACCGTGCCATTTTAGCCCAGGGGTTGGTCCCGCGCCAACGGCAGCATCACGGTCGCTGACATCGCATCGCAAAGCCCTTCGCGGTCGGCTTGATGGTGATATCACCGTGTTCGATGGTGCATGCGAATGCACCACCCGCTTCCTTAACGGCATCGATGCAGGCGTCCGAGGGATGGCCGTAGCGGTTGCCCTCGCCCGCACTCGCGATAGAGAGCTCGGGCTTAAGCGTTTCCAGCAGGTCTAGGTCGACAGAAACCTTTGAGCCGTGATGTCCCAGCTTGAGCACATCGATATCCCCCACCTCCTGTACAAACTCGCGTTCCTGATCGAGCTCGGCATCGCCGGTGAGCAACATGCGGAGGCTCTGGCCTCCTTGGGCATAACTGAGCAGCAAGACAAGCGAGTCTTCATTGCCCTCGCCATCCACCGTGTCAAACGGCCACATCACACGAGCCCGAAATGTGCCGATATCGATCGCGTCCCCGCGAGCTACCTGCCGATACGTTACGCCCGGGCGATTTAGGACCTCAGCGGGCGCATCCTCCAGCGCATTAGCCGCGACCGCAATGGTTCCAACCGAAAACTGATCGAGCACATCGGGAAGGCCACCCCAATGGTCTTCGTCCCAATGCGTCACGAAGACGGCGTCGATATGGTGAACGTTATTGCGCACCAGCGCGCTTACCACGCGCTCATCAAGCCCACAGTCGACGAGCGCCACGGTCCCACCTTGGCGAATAAGAATGGCATCGGCCTGGCCCACATCGAGCACCGTTGCCGAAGGCGGCGCGAATCGATCCCAATAGACATACGGAACAACCGCAGCAAGCATCAAACATAGCAACCCCACCGCCATGGGGCGTGCGCGGGGACGTGGCCACCAGACCAAGAGGGCCGCCAGGGCGACCGGTACCACGTATATCCAGACCGTATCGGGCGGCACGCTAACGGATGCGCCCGGAACAGCAGCAAAAAGCTGCTCAAAGAACAGCGCGCAACGAGCGACAATCATGGGCACCACGAGCGCCACGCGACTCAACAGCGGCACAAGCGAGCAGGGCACCAGCACGACCGACGATGCGAGCAGCACGCTTATCACCGGACCGATCACGGCGTTTGCGAGCGGGGCAATGAGCGATAACGTCCCAAATGTAGGAATGGTAACGGGAAGAGTCGCCAGCTGCGAGCACAGTGTGACGGACAAAATACTGGCAACCCCCGAGGGCACGCCCAGCTCAACCAAGGCGTAGGTGGCGTAGGGGCAAAAACAAAGGATGGCAAATACGCTGGCGCACGAAAGCTGAAAACCCATCTCAAACAATACCGTCGGACGCAGCAACACAAAGATTGCCATGGTCACAAACAGAGCCGAGAGGCCATGCCGACGACGTCCGGCGCCGTTGGCGACAAGCGTCGCCGCCACCATACAGCACGCGCGCACGGCCGAAGGCGAAGCGCCCGTAAAGACGGCATAGGCAGCAAGGGCCAGCACCAACAGCCCCCGCTGAAGCCCACGAGAGAGGCGCGTCTTTTGCAGGGCGCTCTCAATCACAAACCCCACGATGGCAAGATGGCTGCCCGAGACAGCGATGAGATGCGCCGTTCCCGTCACCGAAAACCAATCGCCCGCCGGCTGGGCGCGCAGCTCGGCAGAACGACCGCAGACGACACCGGCTATGAGCGCACGCGCCGGGTCGGTCGCAGGCGAGATGGACGCAAGCAGCCCATTTCGCAGCCGAAGCAGCGGCCCTGGAGAGCCCTCATCGACACACACAATCCGAACGGCTTTAACCTTGCGCACCTCGCCTCGGAGCACGCGCGAGCGCCCATACGCATCGTTCTCAAAGCGCGAAACGCGGCCGATAACACGCACATGAGACCCGGCACCAAGCTCGCGGTCGCACGACAGACGAACCTCACCCAGGCGCCTGCCGTCCACGCATGTTTCGCAGGTGTAGGAATACGTCCCATCGTTTATGGACGGATCACCCTGCACGACAAACTCGAGACTGCTTGCCGCTCGACCGTCGAGCGCCTTCGTGACACTTAGCGCACACACAGCCCACCACGCCGAAACAATCGAGCCCGCCAGCAAACCGATAGCTGCGGCATATAGCCAACGTTTCCACAGGACAAGTCGCTCACAAGATCGAGCCAGCACCATGCACAGCGACGCCGCAACCGAAATAACTACAAGCGGTCCGACCGCCGATGTCTGCTCCCCCAGTATCGCATCGGCGGCCACGTTGAGCACCAAGACACAGCTAACGCACAGGCCGGCACACAAGGCCATCGTCCATGGCATGAGGGGCCGCGGGGACATCACATGCTCGCGCTCGAGCGTACTCATACACAGATGCAATCTTTGATTTTGGCGAGCTTCTTCTCACCGATTCCCGACACACGCATCAAATCGTCAACCGAGGCAAAAGCACCGTTCTTTGTACGCTCATCGATAATCGACTGGGCCATGGAGGGGCCGATGCCCGAGAGCGTCTGCAGCTCTGCCGCACTTGCCGTATTGATGTTTACTAGGCCTGTTGCGCCACTCACGCCCGATGATGCGGAAGCCCCACCATCAACACCGGCTTCCGAAATGGACGCCTGCTGTTCCCCTACCGTTGGAACGTGAATTTTTTGTCCATCAGTGACCTTAGATGCCCGATTGAGCCCCGTAACGTCTGCCTCGGGCGCCAGCCCGCCGGCGGCATCAATCGCCTGAGCCACCCGCGCGCCGTCCTTGAGGCGATATACGCCGGGCGACACAACGGCGCCATCAACATCGACATAAACCTCTGCCGCGGCAGAAGCCTTTGTCGAAGAGCCTTCGGATACCTTTCCGCTCGAGGCATCGCCGGATTCCGGCTTCACCAACGAGCCTGAACCGTCAGTGCGCTCAAACGACACGTCGCCGGCACCGCCGCCAAGGTTCGCCATCGCCAAGCCGCTCGCCATCGCAATGACGACCAGTATCGCCATCAACACTGCCTTATGACCGAACAGCTTGTCCGCCCAGCGGTCCATCTTTTTGACCCGTTCGTGTTGTTCGCGCTGCGCCATAGCAAAACCTCCCAACACCATCGTGTCAGGAAAGGAGTTCCACAACAGCCACGCCCCAAAACCGGTTTTCTCGGTCAAACCAAAAGCTGACCAAAACCTTGCACAAATCTGTCCATTTATTCAGGCACACGTCAGCAAATGAACACTTAGCCGCAAAATGCTCAGATAGCAAAAGACCGACGATGCAGACGCATCGTCGGTCTATGCACATATTTACTCGTGATCTTGGTAAATCTCACGCGGAGCAAGCTCCGAATGTTTGCGTTTTAAGGTCTTGGGGGCCTTATACGTGTTGCTCTCAAAGTCGATGTACTCGGTCTGCTTGAGCAGGCGCTCGATCATCTCCTCGTGATCGAACAACTCCCAGGCCTCATGAACGGCATCGAGTTTAGCGTGCGTCTCGGGACGGCGCGGCATAAATAGCGTGCAGCAGTCGGGAGCGGCCTCAGTCGAGATATCGAACGTACCGATCTCCTCGGCGCGCGCGATGATCTCCTGCTTGTCCGAACCGATGAGAGGGCGGAACACGGGGATCTTCACGGCCTCGTTGACGGCCATGATGTTCTCAAGCGTTTGGGAGGCAACCTGCCCAAGCGATTCGCCCGTAACGATGGCCTTGGCGCCCTCGATGTGTGCAATGCGCTCGGCAACCGAATACATAATGCGGCGATACATGATCACGCGCAGATTGCTGGGACAGGTGACCGAAATCTCACGCTGGCAGTCGCCAAACGGCACCACGTACAGGCGGCCGATCTGGACACCCGGCTCAAGCGCACGGATGATGTCCTGCACCAAATACTCGCTCGTGTCGGGCGTCTGCGGACGACCAGAGAAATGTACCGGCACGCACACCGCGCCGCGACGCGCGAGCATCCAGGTCGCCACCGGAGAATCGATACCCGACGACAGCAGCGTCACGACCTTGCCGGCAGACCCCACCGGAAGACCACCCACGCCGCGCTCAGAGCGCGCATACACATAAACGCTACCCTGGACCACCAGCACGTGCACCATCGCATCGGGGTCGTGCATTTGAACCTTTTTATCGGGGAAGGCCTCACACAGCACCTCGCCCACCTGACGATTGATGTCAATCGAGGTGAGCTCATAGTCGGTATTGGAGCGCTTGGCGTGCACCTTAAACGAATCGAAGGAACCAAACTCGCGCAGCGCCTTCACGGCGGCGGCACAGTACTCCTGAGGGTCGCGATTGGTGTGATACGCCAAAGACACGCGAGCAACGCCGGGAACGGTGCGAATGACACGCGCCGCCTCGTCGGCCTGATGCTCGTTAAAGGTCACGAGGATATAACCGGAAATTCGAGACACGGCATTCACGGAAAAGGCGGCCAAGGCCGCCTTGATGTTATCCATGAGGATATGCTCAAAATGTGCGCGGTTCTTACCCTTCAGTCCAACCTCGTGATAGTGGACCAGGCAGACGCGAGCCGCCATTTAGGCTTCAGCAACCTTGTGGCCGAGCGCCTTCTCGTAACGGGCCTCGTCGTAAGAGATGTCGCCGTCGACAATCTCGTCCATAGCCATCGAGATGGTATCGGCACCGGAAAGCCCGATGGTGATGTCATCGACATCCTGGACGGCAAGCACGCGGTTGTGCTGGCCACGCAGCATGCTATTGATATCGCAGGCGCGCTTGGAGGCAAGCGAAGCGAGCAGGAAGCGGTTGTGATCGGTCTTCTCCAGAAGATCGTCAATGCAAGGCTTTACAACGGACACGGACCTCAGATCCTTTCATGCATATCGAGAACGCGAACGAGCTCATCGGTCGCGCGGTCGAGATCGTCATTAACCACGACGTCGTCGTAGCGGTCGGCAAGGGCAAGCTCATCGGCGGCGTTTGCCATACGCAGCTCAATCGTCTCGGGCGTCTCGGTACCGCGACCGACTAGACGCTCGCGGAGCACCTCAAGCGAAGGCGGCTTGATAAAGATCAGCACGGCCTCGGGGAAACGCTCCTTCACCTGCAGGGCGCCCTGGACATCGATCTCCAAAATCAGAGACGCGCCCGAGGCGAGCTTGGATGTGACCTCGCTCACCAACGTGCCGTAGCAGTTACCGTGGACCTCGGCCCACTCAACAAACTCACCGTTTGCCACGCGGCGGTCGAACTCCTCGCGCGTCAGAAAAAAGTAGTTGACGCCGTCGACCTCACCTTTGCGTGGTGCTCGCGTGGTAGCCGAAACCGTCAGGCCCAGGTTCGAGCGGCGCTCGCGCACACGAGTGACGAGCGTACCCTTGCCTGCGCCTGACGGTCCAGAAATCACAAAGAGCTTGGAATCCTGAGCGCTCACTTATTTGGTCAGCTGCTCGAGGAGCTGCTCGCGCTGACGGACGCCGAGGCCCTGGACGCGACGGGTAGCGGAGATACCGAGCTCCTCCATGATCTTGGCGGCCTTGGCCTTGCCATAACCGGGGAGAGACTCGATGAGGGTGGAAACCTTCATGCGGGAAGCAATGGGGTCATCGGAGTTGAGCACGGACTCGAGGGACTTCTCGCCCTTCTTGATCTGCTCGCGAAGCTCAGCGCGGGCGTGACGTGCGGCAGCAGCCTTCTCAAGAGCCTGCTTGCGCTGCTCATCGGTAAGCTGAGGGAGTGCCATTCGAACCTCCAAATAGTTGGGTTATATCTGATTCAATAATTGGCATTTTAGCACGTAGAACGTACAAAATGCCCAATCGCGGCTCCATAGGTTAGACGATACCCGCAAAAAGTGCAATATACTGCGCCCAAAGTTAAGCCCCTGACCTGCGATTCCACACAAAGGATGGGAAAGTTTACGCAGGCACAGGGGCTATTTTGTGCTAATAAGACCCAAAAGTGGTGACTTAGGGGAATCTTTTACGCGACGTTTTCGACCAGCTCGGCGACGATGGCGTCAAAGGCGGCAACCGGATCGTCGGCACCGGTGATGGGACGGCCCACCACAATGTGGCTTGCGCCACGCTCGATAGCCTGGGAAGGCGTCGCCACGCGGGACTGGTCACCAAGGGCGGCACCCACCGGACGCACACCCGGAGTCACGATCAGAGCATCAGGACCCAGCAGTTCACGCATGTCGTGAGCCTCCATCGGCGAGCACACGATGCCATCGATGCCGTTGGCCTGAGCGAGCTTTGCCAGGCGGGCGGCCTCCTCGGCCACGGGCGACTCGACGCCGATCTCGCTCAAGGCATCCTGATTCATGCTCGTGAGCACGGTGATGGCGACGAGCTTGGCGCGGTCCTCGCGCGCCTCCTCGGCACCCTCGCGGCAGGCAGCGAGCATGGCGCCCGAACCCAAGCCGTGGACCGAAAGCAGGTCGGCACCGGCAAGCGAGGCCGAGCGGGCGGCACCGCGTACCTGATGCGGAATATCATAGAACTTAAGGTCAAGGAAGACCTTAAAGCCCAGGTCCTTAAAGGTCTTGACGATCTCGGGGCCCTCAGCGTAATAGAGCGTCATACCAACCTTGAGCCAGGCGGCATGGCCCGAAAGCTCGTGGGCGAGCTCGAGCGCACGCTCACGATCGCAGTCGAGGGCGACGATTACGCGGTCGCGGGCATCGGTCTCTAGCATTCGAAAGCACCTACCAGCTCGTTGATGTCCTTTACGCCCTGGGACTCGGCCCAGGCCTCGAGCTCATGCGCGATCTTGAGCGAAGCGCACGGATCGACGAAGTTGGCCATGCCGACCGACACGCAGGTGGCACCGGCCAGGATAAACTCGGCCGCATCCTCGCCGGTCATGACACCGCCGACACCGTTGATGGGGATATCGACGGCCTGGGCAACCTCCCAGACCATGCGCACGGCGATGTGGTGGCACAGCGGGCCCGAAAGGCCGCCCTTGGGCTTTGCCACGCGGGACTTGCGGGTATGGACGTCGATGGCCATGCCCTGAATGGAGTTGATGACCGAAAGGCCGTCGGCGCCGGCGGCCTCGAGGGCCTTGGCGATCTCGGCGACGTTGACCGGCGCCATCTTCACGAACAGCGGCTTATCGGTCACCTTGCGGCAGGCAGCCATAACGGAAGAGGCGCCCTCGGGCGTGGAGCCCATGGCGGCACCGCCGGCGGCGATATTAGGGCAGCTCACGTTGATCTCGTAGCCGGCAGCCCAGGGGCACAGCTCGACATACATCTCGAGTGCGCGGACAAACTCGTCAACGGAGTGGCCGGCAACCTGACAGATGACCTGGCAGCCGTCCTTGGACAGCTGTTCGAGCCACGGACCGGACTCGCGGGCAAAGGCGGCCACGCCGGGGTTCTGAAGGCCCACGGAGTTGATCATACCGCCGGGAATCTCGGCCATGCGGGGCGCGGGGTTGCCGGGCCAGGGCTCGGCAGCGCAACCCTTGGTGGTGATGGCGCCCAGCTGGGAAACATCAAAGAAGTTCTGGAACTGCCAACCGTAGCCAAAGGTACCGGCTGCGGTGTTGATGGGGTTTTGCATCTTGACGCCGCCGAAATCGACGGCCATGTTCACGGTACCCACTAGAAGACCACCACCTTGGAAGCATCGAACACGGGGCCGCACATGCAAGCACCCTTCATACCGTCGACCGTCTCGACATTGCAGGTGTTGCAGGCGCCAAAGCCACAGCTCATCATGCGCTCAAGCGACACCTCGCAGTACGCACCGGCCTCGGCGGCAGCAGCGGCGACCTTCTTCATCATGACAGCGGGGCCGCAGCTGGCTACGTAGTCGTAGCCGCCCTCGCCGAGCAGCTCGGCTGCCGGGTCGGTGCAAAAACCGTGCGTGCCCAGCGAGCCGTCGTCGGTGCAAACGTTGACCGTGGCGCCCAGCGCGCGGAACTCATCGATGCCCACAGCCTTGGAAGCGGTGCCAAAGCCCAGGCACACGTCGACGGCAACGCCCTGCTCGGCAAGCTTACCGGCGAGGCAGAGCACGGGCGGAACGCCGATGCCACCGGCGACGAGCAGGGCCTTCCTGGTGCCCTCGGGTACCATCCAGCCACGGCCACCGGGGCCCAGTAGGTTGGAGGTGGAGCCAGGGCCCATCTGGGACAAACGACGGGTATCGTCGCCCACGACGGCGTACCACAGCTCGACGGTGCCGGCCTCGGCGTCAGCGCGGTAGTAGCTCAGGGGCACGCGAAGCAGCGAGGACGCATCGCCGGGTACGGCGATGTTCACAAACTGACCGGGCTTGAGCGCACTTGCAAGCTTGGGGGCCGAGATGACGAGCGAGAAGATGCCGTCGGCGATCTCCCGGTTCGAGACGACCTCGAAGTCGTGCATGCGTGCAGTGGAAGGTGTGGGCATAGACGCTCCAATCCCCCATGCGGTTGCATGGTCCAAACGAATAGAAAGCGCGGCACCGCAAGGGCGCCGCGCACAAAAGCGATAAGGCTATGCTAGCAGATGCAGCCGTCGGCGAGCGTCTGCTTACCGCCGACAAACACATCGGTGGCACGACCGGTGAGCGTGCGGCCGGCAAAACCGGAGTTCTCGGCGCGCGACTCGTAGCCGTCCTCGCCAACCGTCCAGGTTGCGGAGGGGTCGAACACGGTCAGGTCGGCGACGGAGCCCGCCTTGACCTGAACCTGGTCGAGACCCAGGATCTCACGCGGCTTGATGGCCATGAGCTCGACCATGCGGCCCATGCTCATCTTGCCCGTGTTGACCAGCTCGGTGAGTACGAGCGACAGCGAGGTCTCGAGGCCGATCATACCAAAGGGCGCAAGCTCGAACTCACGGGCCTTCTCCCACGGGGTGTGAGGAGCGTGATCGGTGACGATAACGTCGACGGTGCCGTCGATGACGCCCTGACGGATGGCCTCGGCATCCTCCTCGGTACGCAGCGGCGGGTTGACCTTGAGCGAGGTGTTGTAGGTCTCGTCCAGGTCGTTCTCGGTCAGGAACATGTGGTGCGGGGTGGCCTCGCAGGTAACCTGAACGCCAGCGGCCTTACCGGCACGCACGATCTCCAGGCCATGGGCGGTGGAGATGTGCTGGATGTGCAGCTTGGCACCAGTCAGCTTGGCGATCTCGATGTCGCGGGCGATCTGGAGCTCCTCGCCGGCAGCCGGCCAACCCTCGAGAGCCAGACGGGTCGAGACCTTGCCCTCGTTGATCTGGCCGTGGCCGACCAGGTCCTCGTCCTGGCAGTGGCTCATAAAGACCTTGCCGAACATCTTGCCGTAGTCCATGCAGCGACGGAGCATGCCCGCGCCCTGCACGCCGCGACCGTCGTCGGTGAAGGCGACGACGCCGTGGGCGACCATATCGCCCATCTCGGACATGGCCTCGCCCTTAAGACCGCGGGTCATGGCGCCCGACGGATAGACGCGGCAGTGACCGACCTCGGCAGCACGGGACTTGACGAACTCCACGACGGTGCCGTTATCGGTGACGGGATCGGTGTTGGGCATGGAGCACACGCCGGTAAAGCCGCCCTTGGCAGCCGCGCGGGTGCCGCTCTCGATGTCCTCTTTGACCTCGTAGCCGGGCTCGCGAAGGTGAACGTGCATATCCACCAGGCCGGGGACGAGGTACTTGCCGGAAAGGTCGCGGACCTCGGCACCCTCGACGGCGAGATTCTCGCCGACCTCGGCGATCTTGTCGCCGTCAATCAGGACGTCAACGACACCGTCAAGCTCGACGGACGGGTCGACGACGTGGGCATTCTTAAGAAGCAAGGCCATTATCGGCACCTCCAAGCAGCAGATACAGGATAGCCATACGCACGCAGATACCGGCGTAGACCTGCTCCAGGATGACGGAGCGTTGCGGGTGGTCGGCCATATAGGAGTCGAACTCGACGCCGCGGTTGATGGGGCCCGGGTGGCAGATGATCGCATCGGGCTTCATGAGCTTCTCGCGGTCCTTGGTCAGGCCGAAGAGTTTGTGGTACTCGCGAATGGTCGGGAACGGGGCACCCTCGAGGCGCTCCTGCTGCACGCGCAGCATGTAGACGACGTCCAGCTCGGGCAGGACAGAATCGAGATCGCTCGTCACGTGGTCGCAGCCCAGAACCTCGGGCGCCGGCGGCAGCAGCGTGCCGGGGGCGACGGCGTAGGTCTCGCAGCCCATGATCTTAAGAGCGGGAATCAGCGAGCCGCATACACGGGAGTGTGAGATATCGCCGACGACGGCGACCTTCAGACCGTGGAAGTCACCCTTGTGCTCCCAGATGGTGTACAGGTCGAGAAGGGCCTGCGTGGGATGGTTGTGCTTGCCGTCGCCGGCGCAGATGACGCTCGCGGGCGAGTTCTGCGTGACGATGTAGGGAGCACCGGCGTGCTTATCGCGCACGACGATGCAGTCGATCTTATAGGCGTTGAGGGTCTCGACGGTGTCGACGAGGCTCTCGCCCTTGACCGTAGAGGTCGAGGAGCCGCCAAAGTTAAGGCTATCGGCCGAAAGGCGCTTCTCGGCAAGCTCGAAGGAGCTGCGGGTGCGCGTCGAGGGCTCGTTGAACATGTTGACGATGGTCTTGCCCTTGAGCGTGGGGACCTTCTTGATCGCACGCTCGTTGACCTCGGAGAACGCCTTGGCGGTCTCGAGGATGAGCTTGATGTCCTCTTCGGAGTACTCGGTAATGTCGATCAGGTGCTTATGGTTGAACGCCACGGTACTACTCACCTCCCAGCGGCGCGGAGCCCACGTGGGAACCCGGCGCGACGTCGTTAATCTCGACGGCGGTGTGGCCGTCGACTTCCTTCATATATAGGTGCACGTTCTCCTCGTGCGACGAGGGAACGTTCTTGCCGACAAAGTCCGGCGAGATGGGGAGCTCGCGGTGACCGCGGTCAACGAGAACTGCCAGCTCAATACGGCTCGGACGGCCCAGGTCCATGACGGCGTCCAGAGCGGCGCGGACGGTACGACCCGTGTACAGGATGTCGTCCACCAGCACGACGCGCTTGCCGTCGACGCTAAAGGGAATGTTGGTGGCGTGGATCGCGGGAGCGAAATTGGTCGCATAGTCATCGCGGTAGAAGCTGATGTCGAGGCTGCCGAGCGGAACGTCGACGCCCTCGATCTCCTTGATCTCCTCGGCGAGCTTCTTTGCCAGAAGGTCGCCGCGCGTGACAATGCCGACCAGAGCGAGGTCTTCACAGCCCTCGTTGCGCTCGAGAATCTCGTGCGCGATGCGGGTCATCGCTCGATTGACGGCGGTCTCGTCCATGATGACCGCCTTGGGGGAAGTCGTGCCCATCGATCTCCTTCCTCACATGTCTTGACTGCTGACACAGTCAAAAAAATAGATGCCCGACCGCTTAAAGCGGACCAGACACCCACAGGAAAGGCTGCTCTTTGGCAGCTATGTAATTCCATGTGGGTATCTCGTACCCCTTTAATGGTCAAGGGATAGTGTAGCCAACCTCGAGCTTAATTGCGAGCATAAATACAGAGCAATCCGTAAACGGAGCCCAATGCTCCATAAACCTATATATATTTGTGGGACGAGCTTGAAAACACACGCACGAGCTGGCATAATCCCCTCTGCTGCACGCAAATCGGATCTACGTCCAGGGCCGTGGCGTGGGCACTATCGCCAAAAGAGGAATATCTCTGTGTAGATTGCGCACAGGGAGCTGCTTCTGTGCTATAGTTCAGGCTTGTTTGTTAACGCGACATGTTCGTTTGTCGCCCAAGGAGGGTCAGTTATGTCCAAAGTTTGCGAAGTTTGCGGTAAGCACCCCGTTGCCGGTCGCTCCATCAGCCACTCTCACCGCGTCACCAACCGTAAGTTCCGCCCCAACATCCAGCGCGTCTACGTCGTCGTCGATGGTCACCGTCGCAAGATGAACGTTTGCTCCACCTGCCTCAAGTCCGGCAAGGTTGCGCGCTCCTAAATAAGGTCTTACCAACAAGTACCTCGGACTCTCCGGGTCAAAGACCTCGCGTTCATATAGAACTTACCAAAGGCGTCCTCCCCTACGGAGGGCGCCTTTTTGCACTCATTGGGGACAGGCTTACATGAGTGCTTTCACGCATTGGGGACAGACGTGACGTACACATGCGGCGCCATGATCAGGTCCTGCCCAGCCTCACGCAGCCTCCCTCCAGCCCACAGTGGCCTTGGTCACGCTTGTAGCGCCAATGCCGGTGATACGGGCAATTTGCTTGACCGTGAGATGTGCCCGCCTGAGCCTCAGCAGACAGGCATCGCGATCGGGGCGTGGCAGGGCCTTGAGCAGCGCAGGATCTATGCTCGGCAGGACTTCGTGCGCAATGGAAAGGGCCTCCTCATCGGGGATCCGCCGGCGTGGAAGAACCTCCACTGACCAAGTGCGCCCGGCAACTTCCTCGAGATGCTCGCAATAGCAACGGGAGCCTCCGACGATATCGAGCATAGGAGCCGCGTCACAGATGTCAAAGGGATCATAGCCCAGCTGATATGCCTTGTAGCTTGACCAGCGGTACGCCTCGAGCGAGTCGAGCGCACCTTTCACGGGATTGAGATGGATATAATCGAGCAGCTGTACCGCCTGCGTGTCCGACTCGACCGCGACCCGTGAATAGCGATTGTCAAACAGATGGCCTGTTCTCCCCGTTTTCCCATTGAAATACTTGGCATACGCAGTCAGCGCACACTGCATTGCCTTTGAAAGATTGTCAAATGGGTCATCAACCATCAAATGGAAGTGATTGTCCATAAGGCACCAAGCCAACACCGCCACTTTATGGTGCGCGAACCTGTCCGAGATGTCCGATAAGAAACGATATCGGTCAGAGTCATCTTCAAAAATAATCTGTTTAGAGTTACCACGGTCAAAGACGTGGTAATAACCGGTGAGCGAAACGGCGCGGGCACATCGAGGCATAATCTCTCCTTTCAAAAACTGAACAGGCAACACCTAAAAGGAGAGAAGGAACGCGAAATGCTGAGCCTGTGATCTATTTTTATCCAATGAGCGGCAAAAACAGGTTCAGAACGGCAAAATGGCAAAACGATGTCTGTCCCAAATGAGTGAAAGCACTCATGTAAGTCTGTCCCCAATGAGCAGGGCGACAAAGCAGATGGTTTTAGTTGAATCGCTTCATTTAGTTGAAGCGTTTTAGTTTGTCTTTTACGGGAATCTTACCGTTCGCCGAATAATTTCTTGCTATCATGCAAGGCGTAGGGTAAATCTCCGATCGCAAGGAGACACAAATGGTGAAAAAGTCACCGGAAAACACTACTCCCGCAATTGTGGACAACGTAGAGGCGCTTGAGGCCAAGCTCGCTCAGATGCGAGAGGCCCAGGCGCTTTTTGCTACGTACACGCAGGAGCAGGTCGACAAGATCTTCTATGAGGCCGCCATGGCCGCCAACAAGGCTCGTATCCCGTTGGCGAAGTTGGCCATCGAGGAGACCGGCCGCGGCGTTCTTGAGGACAAGGTCATCAAGAACCACTACGCCGCAGAGTACATCTACAACGCTTACAAGAACACCAAGACCTGTGGTGTCCTGGAGCGCGACGAGGCTTACGGCATCACCAAGATCGCCGAGCCCATCGGCATCGTGGGCGCCGTCATCCCGACGACCAACCCCACCTCCACCGCGATCTTCAAGACGCTGATCTGCCTGAAGACCCGCAACGCCATCATCATCTCCCCGCACCCGGCAGCCGCCAAGTGCACCATCGCCGCCGCCAAGCTCGTGCTTGACGCCGCCGTCAAGGCCGGCGCCCCCGAGGGCATCATCGGCTGGGTCGATGTCCCCTCCATCGAGCTGACCAACATGGTCATGCGCGACGTCGACATCATCCTCGCCACCGGTGGCCCGGGCATGGTCAAGGCCGCTTACTCCTCGGGCAAGCCCGCCCTGGGCGTTGGCGCCGGTAACACCCCGGTTGTCATCGACGACACCGCCGACGTGCTGCTCGCCGTCAACTCCATCATCCACTCCAAGACCTTCGACAACGGCATGATCTGCGCTTCCGAGCAGTCCGTGACCGTAATCGACAGCATCTATGACCAGGTTAAGGCCGAGTTCCAGAAGCGCGGCTGCTACTTCGTCAAGCAGGGTGCCGAAATGGAGGCCCTGCGTGCCGCCATGTTCAAGAACGGCGCTCTCGATCACCGCATCCCCGGCATGGCCGCTGCCAAGATCGCCGAGCTCGCCGGCATCGAGGTTCCCGCCAAGACCAAGATCCTGATCGCCGAGGTCACCTCCACCGACCCCGCCAAGGAGGAGTTCTCCCACGAGAAGCTCTCCCCGGTCCTGGCCATGTACCACGCCAAGGACTTCCAGGAGGCCGTCGACAAGGCCGAGCACCTGGTGCTCGCCGGTGGCCCGGGCCACACCGCCTCTCTCTACGTGCACCCCGCCCAGGCCGAGAAGATCAGCCTGTTCGAGCACGTCATGAAGGCCTGCCGTATCGTCATCAACACCCCGTCCTCGCACGGTGGTATCGGTGACCTGTACAACTTTGGCATGAAGCCGTCTCTGACCCTGGGCTGCGGCTCCTGGGGCGGCAACTCCGTCTCCGAGAACGTTGGGGTGAAGCACTTGATCAACGTTAAGACTGTGGCCGAGCGCCGTGAGAACATGCTGTGGTTCCGCGCTCCCGAGAAGGTCTACTTCAAGAAGGGTTCCACGCCCGTCGCCCTCGACGAGCTTGGCAACGTCATGGGCAAGAAGCGCGCCTTCATCGTCACCGACCAGTTCCTCTTCAAGAATGGCAACACCCGCGCCATCGAGGCCAAGCTCGACGAGATGGGCATCGCCCACGACTGCTTCTACGACGTCGAGCCCGATCCGTCGCTGCAGTGCGCACGTCGCGGCGCCAAGCAGATGGCTCTCTTTGAGCCGGACGTCATCATCGCCGTCGGCGGTGGCTCCGCTATGGACGCCGGCAAGATCATGTGGATGATGTACGAGCACCCCGAGTGCAAGTTTGAGGACATGGCCATGGACTTCATGGACATCCGCAAGCGTATCTTCACCTTCCCCGAGATGGGCAAGAAGGCCTACTTCGTCGCCGTCCCGACCTCCTCGGGTACCGGCTCCGAGTGCACGCCGTTCGCCATCATCACCGACAAGGAGACCGGCATCAAGTGGCCGCTCGCCGACTACGCGCTGCTCCCCAACATGGCTATCGTCGACGCCGACAACTGCATGACCGCCCCGCGCGGCCTGACCGCTGCCTCCGGCATCGACGTCATGACCCACGCCATCGAGTCCTACGTCTCCATCATGGCTTCCGACTACACCAAGGGCCTCTCCGAGCGCGCTGCCAAGCTCGTCTTCGAGAACCTGCCCTCCAGCTTCACGAACGGCGCCAAGGACCCGCACGCCCGCGAGGAGATGCACAACGCCTCCTGCATGGCCGGTATGGCCTTCGCCAACGCCTTCCTGGGCCTCAACCACTCCATGGCTCACAAGCTCGGCGCTTTCCATCACCTGCCCCACGGCCTCGCCAACGCCGTCATCCTGACCCGCGTCATGCGCTACAACGCCGCCGAGGCTCCCGTCAAAATGGGTACCTTCTCCCAGTATCCTTACCCCAACGCGCTGCACAACTACGCCGAGATGGCCAAGTACTGCGGCATCGAGGGCAAGGACGACAAGGAGGTCTTCGAGAACTTCATCACGAAGCTCGAGGAGCTCAAGGACTTCATCGGCGTCAAGAAGACCATCGCCGACTACGGTGTTGACGAGCAGTACTTCCTCGACACCCTCGACGAGATGACCGAGCAGGCATTCAACGACCAGTGCACCGGCGCCAACCCGCGCTACCCGCTCATGAGCGAGATCAAGGAGCTCTACCTGGACGCCTACTACGGCCGCGAGCCTCAGGACTACGCCGTCTGCTAGTTTTAGCACGGTTTTTAACGGCGGGGGTGCACGGGTGTTTCA
>CABVCF010000018.1 GCA_902496775.1 uncultured Collinsella sp. | reverse complement strand
TATCCGCAGCTCCGAAGGAGCAGGATAAGGGGGCTTCAAGTGCGAGGACGCATTCAGAGGGAAACCCATCGGGCCCCGGTGAGAGCCACAGGGCTATCGATTACCCCGTGTTCTGCAATCCTGCCGAGACGCCGGTCACAGTCGAAAGAATCAGGCTCATGTACTCGGCCTTCTTCTCCTCGGCCATCTCGTCCTGGTTCATACGCACCTCGCGAAGGGCGCGAACCTGGGCGATGGACAGGGCGTCGACATAGGGGTTGCGCACGCGAACGGCGCAGCCGAGCACGCGGCGGCGCTGCAGCGGCCACTCGTCACCGACGATGGCAAGGACCCACTTACGCGTGAGCTGCATCTCGGTAAAGACCTTCTCGGACAGATCCTGGCGATCGCCCAGGTGCAGATACATCTTGGCGATGCGCTGGTCGGTCTTGGCGATCGACATCTCGATGTTGTCGATAAAGGTGCGGAAGAACGGCCACTCCTGGTAGGCAGCCTTAAGCTGGTCCAGATCGCCAAACTGCTCGCAGGCGGTACCCAGACCGTACCAAGCGGCCAGATTGATGCGCGCCTGGCTCCAGCTGAAGATCCACGGAATGGTACGCAGGTCGTCGAGCGACTTGGCGCCCAGACCGCGCTTGGCGGGACGCGAGCCGATCGGCAGCAGACCGACCTCGGTCAGCGGCGTCACGGTCGAGAACCACGGTGTAAAGTCCTCGGTGTTCAGCAGGTCCAGATAGCGTTCGTGGCTTGCGGCGTTGAGCTTCTCGGCCATATCCCAGAACTTCTGCGTGGTCTCGGTGTTGGTCTTCTCGACACTCGGGGCCGACTGCAAAAGCGTTGCGGCGGCAACGGACTCAACATGGCGCTGAGCCAGCGTGCGGTTGCCGTAACGGGCAAAGATGACTTCGCCCTGCTCGGTAAGCTTAAAGAAGCAGTTGACCGAACCCTTGGGCTGCGCCAGCACGGCCTTGTTGGCCGGGCCGCCGCCACGGCCCACGGCACCGCCGCGACCGTGCATGAGCACCAGGTCGATATCGTTCTTCTCTGCCCACTTGGCGATGCGCTCCTGCGCGGAGTGCAGCGCGAGCATGGCCGTGGTAGGACCGGCATCCTTGGAAGAGTCGGAATAGCCCAGCATGACCTCCATGCGGCGGTTGGTCTGGGCAAGGCGCTTTTGCACCACGGGCAGCGTAAGCATCTGATCGAGCACGTCGACGCAGCCCTCGAGGTCCTCGAGCTGCTCGAACAACGGGATCACGTCGAGCTCGGGGACATCCTCCTCGTGTGCAAAGGACAGGTGCGCCAGCTCAAAGACGTCGGCCACATGCTGAGCGCTCTTGGTAAACGAGATGATGTAGCGGTGCGCCATCTTCTTGCCGTAGCGCTTTTGGATGGAGCCGATAGCGCGGAAGGTATCGATGACCTCGCGCGTCATGGGCTGCAGGTCGCCATGGATACCGTTCTCGTGGATATCCTTAAGGGCGCGGGCATGCACCACGGAGTGCTGACGGAACTCCATCTCGACCATATGGAAGCCGAAGGACTCGACCTGCCAGATGATGGTTTGGACCGGGCCGTAGGCAGCACGGACGGCACCGCAGGCGGCCAGCGAACGCTGGACGACGCGCAGGTCATCCAGGAACTCGTCGGCGCTGTGGTACATGGTGTCGGTGATACGACGGACGGTGGCGTTCAGGCGGTCGGCCATGACGAGCATGACGGCGCGATGCGGCTCGTGCTCGGAGATCAGCTCGGCGCGGGCCGTGTAACGAGGGCTCATCTCGACCTGATGGTTCCACAGGTTAATGAGCTCGGCCGACGGCTTGCTGTAGGTAGCCTCGAGCGTGAGGTTGCGGCCGATGTGGCGGCACTTGTCCTCGAGCTTGAGCACCATGTGCGTAAAGTACTTGGCGGCGACCTCACGGCTCACCTTGGCGGTGACGTTGGGGTTACCGTCGCGGTCGGAACCGATCCAGCTGCCGGGATGGAAGAACGCCGGGCACAGCGGCGGCACAGTACCGGCCTTGTCGCCCAGCACCCAATCGTCAAAACGACGATAGATAACGGGGATAACGTCGAACAGCGTGTTATCGAAGATGTCGATGATGGTATCGGCTTCCTCGACCGGCGTGGGCTTCTTGAGCGCGATGGGACTCGTACGCACCAGGGCGTCGATCTCCTGCAGCATATGGCGCTCGTTCTCCACCAGGTCGGAGCCGCCCAGACGCGGACGCTCCTCCAGCAGGTTGGAGATACGGCGGATCTTGCCCTCGACGGCCTTACGACGGGCCTCGGTGGGATGTGCGGTAAAGACAGGGTGGAACTCGAGCTTGTCGAGCAGCTCGTTGGCACCCTCGACACCCAGCTCATTCACCAGCTGGTGATAGGCAACGGTAAGCTCGTTGGCAGGATCGACCTCGGTATCGGTCGACGCACCGGCCTCGCGCTCGCGCAGCTGCGCCACACGGTAGTTCTCCTCCGACAGGTTTGCCAGATGGAAAAAGCTCGTAAAGGCGCGAACGATGACCTGCTGCTTATCGAGCGGCAGGCTGTCGATCAAATCGACGACCTCACGAAATGCCACGGCAGTGGGCTCGTCGGCGGTGGGCACGCCCTGCTCGTCGACGGCTTCGTCGGCAGCGCAGGTACCGGGGTTGCCGGCATTGACCACAATCTCGGCTGTCAAAATCTTGTCGAACAGGTCCGCGATCTCGGGATCATACTCGCTAAGCACACGGCGCTCCAGGCGCAAGAACAGCGCCAGATTGTCGCGCAGCTCCTCGGGGATCTCGATCTCGGCGAGACGCTCCCTGGACTCGGCATTCGAGCCGATTCGGTTAACGAGGCGGTTGACCACGGCAGCGACGCGCGCCGCGGCTTCGGGTACAGACTGGTTGCTTAGGTTCTCAGCCACGTTTCCTCCCATTCCTCCTTCTATGCACGTAACATGCGGTATTCATTATAGGCGCTTGAGAAATAGTTTCGACACTGATTGCGCTTTACCACACAAAAGTATTTTCTGCATTGCAAAGGTTTTTGCCCTAAATGGTCGTATTTCTCGGTGGGCGGCATACGTAAACGGGGGCATTCCGCATAAAAGCGAAACACCCCCGTAACAATCGCTCTCCATGAGCAGGGCACGTTAGCAGGCCCGAAGCTCAAAAAGATGCGCTACAGGCGCTCGCGAACCGCCTCGACGACGTTGTCCAGATCGGCGAGCACCTCGTCATGGCTCTGCATGTCGCGCACTTTGACCTTGCCGGCGGCAAGCTCGTCGCCACCCAGGACCAAGATGAGCTTGGCGCCTACCTTATCGGCTTGCTTAAACTGGGCCTTGAGCGAACGACCCTGATAGTCGGCCTCGGTCACGATACCTGCGGCGCGAAGCTCCTGCGTAATGGCAAAGACGTTCTGACGCAGCTCCTTGCCGGCGTTGGCGACATAGACGCACGGGGCCTCATCGGCACCCAAATCGCTGCCAAAGGCCTGCAGGGCCAGCAGGGCGCGCTCAAAACCGACAGCAAAGCCGACGCCCGCCGTGGGCTTGCCACCCTCGAGCTCGACCAGGCCATCGTAGCGGCCGCCGCCGCCGATGGAGCCGACGCCGGCGCCAGGGGCCTCGACCTCAAAGACAGTACGGGTGTAGTAGTCCAGGCCGCGCACCAAGGTGGGATCCTCGACATACTCGATACCGGCGGCATCCAGATAGCGCTTGACCTGCTCGTAGTGCTCGCGGCACTCATCGCACAGGTTGTCACCCATCAGCGGAGCCTCGGCCATGATCTCGCGGCAGTGGTCGTTCTTGCAGTCGAAGGCACGCAGCGGGTTGAGCTCGGCGCGCTCGCGGCACTCATCGCACATCTCGTCGGCGTGATCGAGGATGAACTGCTTAACCTGCTCGCGATAAGCCGGACGGCACTGGGCGTCACCCATCGAGTTGATGAGCAGACGAAGCTTGGAAAGATCGAAGCCCAGGCGCTTGTAGAACTCCATGAGCATGATGATGCACTCGGCGTCTGCCGCCGGATCGGGAGCGCCGAGCCACTCGATGCCCACCTGGTGGAACTGGCGCAGGCGGCCCTTCTGGGGACGCTCGCCGCGGAACATGGCCTCGGCGTAGTAAGCCTTAAACGGCGTGGAGCCCTGGGGCACCAGATTGTTCTCGACGACGGCGCGCACCACGCCGGCCGTGCCCTCGGGGCGAAGTGCCAGGCGCTGCTTGGGCTTGAGTTTGGTGTCGGTGCCCTCGGTAAAGACGCGCTCCAGGTTGGCACCGCTGAACACGCGGAACATTTCCTTGCGCACGACGTCGGTCGACTGGCCGATACCGTGGACAAACACGTCAACCTGCTCGATCGCGGGCGTCTCGATGGGTTTAAAACCAAACGGCTCGAACACGCCGGCCGCAATCTGCTGCATCTTTTGCCAGGCGCGCATCTCGGCGCCGATAAGGTCGCGGGTTCCCTCCGCCTTCTGTGCCTGCATGGGCAAACACCTTTCTTTTGTATCGCGTCATAGGTAGTGGACATTATACGGCACAAAACAGCAACGCGGCGGCGCGCCTGACCGAACGAGGGTATGGGGACTCGTTCGGCCAGACGCACCGCCGCTGTTTGTGATCCGTTTTCCTCCGTCTCTTTCGAATCACGTGATCTGCTGGGGACGGAGGAAAACGGATCATTTCGTAGGCCCGTGGCCGCCTTGGAAACCGAATGATGGTACGAGCATCCATTCGGCTTCCAAGGCAGCCACGGGCAGAACGGGGCGAACGGAAAAGAGCGACGGGCGTCTACTCCCCCGCCACGCTCGCGCGCAGCTTGGCGGCGATGGGCTCGGATGCCAGCAGGAACACGAGCATGACCACGGAGCACGCCAGGCACACAATCCAGGTGCTCGCAAAGGAGCCCGTGGCATCGAACAGCACGCCCGAGACGATGGCGCCGGTAGTGTCCAAGATTGCCTTGAAAGACAAGGGCATAGGCCTTACGGGCATGCCCGCAGGCTTGAAAGGCAAGGTTGGGTACTACCGGTGGTCGGCGATATAGCCCAAAGCGACTGCCGCATAAGCCGCAGCGCCGAGTGGCAGCTCGGCATCGTTAAAGCGTGCCTTGGGATGGTGCTGGGCAAAGTGCTCGTCCGTATCGGTCACAGCTGCGCCGATCGTAAAGTACGCGCTCGGTATCTCGCTCGAGATAAGCGCGAAGTCCTCGCTCGCCATGGCGTGGAACAGTGGCAAGAAGGCAGACTTGGGCAGCACCGCGCCCACGTAGCCAAGCGACGCCTGCGTCATATCGTCATCGAGTACGAGCGGGGGAACATCCGAGAGCGTCTCGATAGTCGCCGGCGTACGATAGGTCGTGGCAACACCTTTGACGACCTCCGCGATGCGGGTCTTGAGGTGCTCCATGAGCTCGACGTCGAAGCCGCGCAGCGTTCCCTCGAGCACACAAGTGTCGGGGATGACATTTGCGGCCTGACCGCCGGCGAACTTACCGACAGTCAGTGCGACCTCCTTGGCCGCCGGCACCTCGCGGGAGATGAGCTCCTGAAGCGCCAGATGCACATGGACGCCGGCCGTGATGGGGTCGATGCAGATCTCGGGGCTCGAGCCATGACCACCCTTGCCCTGAAGCGTGATGCGAAAACCGTACACGCCCGAGAGCGCCGGGCTGCCGTAGAGCACCAGGCCAAGCGGCGACTGGCTATTGACATGCATGGCAAAGGCGGCCTGGGGACGCGGGTTCTGTAGCAGACCATCGGCGATGGCGGCGCGGGCACCCTCAAAGGTTTCCTCGCCCGGCTGGAACAGCAACTTAACCGTGGCATTGGCGTCGACAAGCTCCGCCTCGCGCGCCTTGAGCATACGGGCTGCACCAAGCAGCGCCGTCGCGTGCATATCGTGTCCGCATGCGTGCATGCAGCCGTTCGTAGAGGCGAAAGGCTCGCCTGACTCTTCGGCAACGGGCAGGGCATCCATGTCGCCACGCAGCATAACGACCGTACCGGCCTGTTCGTCCGTGCAGACGCCATTGCCCTGGGCCGCGACGGCACCGGCGCCGACAAGGCCCACAACACAGGAACCATCGACGAGCGTGGCAAATGGGATATCCATCTCGGTCAGGCGCGCTTGAATATACGCAGAGGTCTGCGGGAGGCTATTGCCCAGCTCGGGCATCTGGTGTAAATCGTGTCGCCACGCAGCGAGCTCGTCTGCAAAAGCCTGAGCTTCTGCAACAAGACCGTCACCGATAGCGGCCTGCGCCGCCGCGGTGGCCTTGGGCGCTGATTGCGGTTGAAGATCGGACAGTGCTGGTGCCATAGATGCCCCCCAGTAACGTTTTTGCAGCAAGCACTTTGATAGCGTAAAGTGCAAAGTACTACTTTAAGGGCGACGCATAAAAAATGCCGCCCCGGGAGGGCGGCGCAACAAGTTGTTTACAATTGCGGGCGCGGCTTTCGACGCAAAAAATCGAAGTGAGTCTCGCTCAAGATAATCGACAGGAAGATAAGCACGAAGCCGGCGAGCAGACGCGAGGTGAGCGCCTCCCCCATCAGCAGCACCGAAAACAACACGCCCGAAGGGGACTCCATCGAAAGGAGCAGCGAGCCCGTCGAAGCCGGGACATGCGCCAGGCCGACGTTTTGGATGAGCAGAGCCACGCATGTGCAGCCCACCGAGAGAAACGCCATCGCAGTGATAAAGCTCGGCGTCCACACGGACAGAGGCGCTTGGGTCTCGAATAGCAGCGACGTTGCCAGGCTCAGCACGCCGTTGCCCACAAACATCCAAAACGTGATGACGTTGATGTCCATTTTGCGACCGTACTTGGCGGTCACCGCCATCTGGATGGCGAAAAAGACCGCACCCGCCAGCGTAATGACGTCACCGATGTTGAATTCAACGCTATCGAGCGCCACCAAACCAATGCCCGCCAAGCACAGCAGTGCCGCGCCCAGGTTATAGCGGGTGAGTTTTTCGCCGCTCAGAAAATAGCTCGCGAACGGCACAAGGATGCAGTACGTGCCCGTCAAAAAAGCATTCTTGCCCGCCGTAGTATGTGCCAGACCGACCGTCTGCAACGCATAGGCCGCCCACATGAGCACGCCCATACTCAGGCCAACGATCAGGTTGCGAGCGTTGAAATGTGCAATGATGCGCTTGTGGAAGACGGCAAACATGACCAACGCTGCGGGCAGAAAGCGTACATAGAGCAGCGCGAACACCGGAATGGTGCCGAGTGCGTCCTTCATAGTGGTAAAGGAGTAGCCCCAGATGACCGCCACCGAAAGGAGCAGAACCTTCCAGAACAGCGGAGAGCGTGCGCCGGCGCCGCGGAAGGTGCCGCCCGCGCCCAGGTCTTCACGGGCTACAGGGCTATCGGGCAAGTTTTCGATTTCGTTGGCAGCGTATTGGGCCATGGAACATCCTCGCACTCAATCTGGGCGTGGTGTCCGCACGCGTATGGCTGCGTGCCGCCTCATGGTCAAATAAAAACGGGGCGCACCGGACCCCCGGCACGCCCCGCTACTGTAACAACAACCAAGCAACCCGTGCAATTCACTACGCTAAAGCATCGGGTTGGAAGGCCTCGATGTTCCGACGGCGTTTACGTCGCTGCATTAAATCAATTTGGTTGACTCCAGCTTTTCGATGATCCAGTCGTTGGCTTTGATAACCGGGCGGCGGAAGACGACGCCCAGGGCCAGCGACGGAATCAGATAGCTCGCCAGAATGCCCAACTCAACCCAGTACTCCATATGGTAGGCACCGGCCATGGCGGCGTGCATGGCGTTGATGCCGTGGGTAAACGGCAGGAACGGATAGATCGCCTGGAACACGGGACCGGTCATCTCGATGGGGAACGTACCGCCCGAACCGCCGACCTGCATGACCAGCAGCACGACGGCGAGGGCCTTGCCGATATCTCCAAACGATACCGTGAGCGTGTAGACGATATTGGAGAACACGAGGCTCGCGACCCAGCCGGCAAGCACAAACTGCAGGGGGTTGTCGCACTGGATGCCAAAGAACAGAATGTCGCCCGCGCACACGAGCGTTGCCTGCAGCAAGGCCAGACCGCCAAAGAACAGATAACGGCCCAGGTAGATCTCGTGCAAGCGCACGGGAATGAGTTCGTTGATGAGCTCATCGTCAACCGAGACCTTCATCATGGCCGCCAGAACAATCGAGCCCACCCACAGCGACAAAATCGTGTAGAACGGCGCCATGGCCGAGCCGTAGTTGCGGATCGGATAGACCGGCTTGCGATCGAGCGCAACGGGGCCGGAAAGCGACACGGCGAGGCCATCGGGGTCGTTGCCGATCATCGTCTTGATCGTGGCCAGATCGTCCGACATAAGGGCACCGTCGAGCTCGTCCTTGAACGCGCTAATCTTGTCCGATGCCTCACCCAGCTGATCGGAAGCCTTGTTGACGAGCCTTGCAGCCTTGGAGAGACCCTTCGCGAGCGAACCAGAGGCGTCGGTCAGACCGCTCACGGCGCTATCTAGGTCACCCGAGATACCGTTCAGGGAATCCAGAACGCCCGAAATGGTCTTCTTGAGCTCTTTGGCCTTAACCGAGAACGTAGAATCGTAGTCGGACTTGGCACCCGAGATACCCGCCTTGGCATCGGCGATGGCCTGGTCGACCTCGGCACGCGAGCTGTTGACCTCGGCCATGCTCTTCGTGAGCGACGTCGCGATGTTCGTCAGCTCATTGGCATTGTTGCGGTACTCCGTCGCGGTTTTGTCAAGCTCAGCAGCCGCGTCCTCAAGCCCTGCCTTGAGCTTATCGTTACTCACCTGGCCAGCAAGACTACGGAGCTCATTCGCCGTGGCATCAATCTCGTCGGCACGGTTCTTGAGTGACACTGCACCATCGTTGAGCTGAGACACCGTAAGATTGACATGCTTGTTTGCAGCGTCGAATGCCTTTGCGAGCTCGGTAGAAACGTTATCGAACGAACCTGCGCTCCCATCAATAGCGGCATCGATCGCATCGCTGGCAGACTTGAGCGCTTGCTCGGAATCGGCAATACCGCTCTCGGCATGCTGCATGAGCTGCTTCACCGACTCCTCGGTCGATCCGGACTGTTTGAGCATGCCGCCCGCCGATGTCAGTGAATCGGACGTAGAACTCAAAATGCCCGCAAGCGACGTTGCACTGGCCTGAACGTCCTGCAGGTCCTGGACCGAATCGCCCAGCGTCGAGGACAGATTGGCGATAAAGTTGCTCACCTGGTCGGTGCTCATATAGTCGAGCAGGCTGGACACGGTCTTAAGGCCGATGGTCGTGATGGTCTTGGTAAAGGTCTCGTTGACCTGACTCTGGACGGCGCTCGAACCCTTTTCAGTCACGATCTGCGCGATGGCGTTGGCCTTCTGGTTCTCATAGAACTCGATATCGGCGTGCTTCACCTCGGTCGAGAAAAGCGTCATCATGTCGGCGCTAAACGTTTTAGGGATAACGACGGCAGCGTAGTACGCGCCCGACTTAACGCCCTCAATCGCCTTATCGCGGTCGTTGAGGACGACCCAATCGAAGTTCTCGTTGCCGCGCAGGGTGGAGGTTACGTTTTCGCCCACGTTGACCTCGACGGGAATCAGATCGCTCTCGTAGCCCTCGTCGGTGTTGACCACGGCGATCTTGAGATTGCCGGTGTTGCCATACGGATCCCAGCTTCCGGCGATGTTAAACCACGCGTACAGGCACGGCACGATAATGAGACCCATCACGACAATCAAGCCAATCACGGAGCGAGACACGTTTTGAACATCGCGCTTAAACAGGTGCAGGATGTTTTTCATTTATGCCTCACCTCCTTTGGAGTGCTTGCCGAGCGGGGTGGTGTCCCCATCGTTTCCGTTTACGTTGTCAACGCCATCGGCATCTTGAGCCTTACGATGCGCACCGATATGCGGCAGACGGCTCGTGGGCTGCTCGCTGTCCTTGGTGCCCCGCTCGCTGGCGTTGAGACCAAACATGTGACGGGCGGCAGGGATGGCAGCCGTATGCTCGCGCATCTCGCGGCGAAGGTCCTCGTCCGAAAGCGCCGAGATACGCATCTGGGTATTGAGGCTCGCGCGGATATATTCGATGTTAATGAGCCAGCCGCAGATGGCGATAACCGAAATGATCCAGATAACGAGCAGGATAATCTTGCCGTTATTGTCGATATCGAGCACCGTCGACAGTACAAAGAGCAGGACCTGAACGCCCACCACGGCGGCAAAACCGCCCTTGATGTAGTACGGATAGCGATGCTCAAACGTCACGGCATGGTCGAGCAGCTCGCGGCGGTACGAATCCGAATCGAGCATGACGCGCATGGCCGTGCGCAGCGAATAGCGCTGGCGCGGCAGGTCGTTGGACTCGCAGATCATGAGGCCCGTCGTGGAAAGCTGCTTATCAAAGAGCAGATTGAGGTTGAGCAGCAACGGGCGCAGCTGCAGACCGATAAAGAGCGCGATGATAAGGAACACGCCCAGGATGCACAGGTTGAACAGGTAGTTGAACGAGTACATGCCGCCGACCGTCTCGCGCAGCAGATTGATGCCGTAGGTAAAGGGCAGCAGCGGATGCAGCCACTGGAAGAAGCCGGGCATCATCTCGATGGGATACATGCCCGACGAACCCGGAATCTGCACGATAACGAGAATGACACCGATAGCCTTGCCGATATGCTTAAACGTGGTGGACAGCGCATAGATGATGTTGACGTAGGTGAACGAGATAGCGATGCCGCCCAGCACGAACAGCAGCGGGTTGACGCACTGCACGCCAATCACCAAATCGCCCACCGTAACGATGATGGCCTGGAACGCGCCCAGGATCACCAGCAGCAGCCAGCGGCCAAAGTAGCCCTGACGCGCCGTAAAGCTACCGATGCCCTCGCGGTCGACCTCGAGTTTGTAGATAGCGATGAGCACATAGCCGCCCACCCACAGCGCCAGATTAGTGTAGAAGGGCGCGATGCCCGAGCCAAAGCTCTTGACCGGATAGATTGACTTGGACGTCAGCTCAACCGGAGATGCCATGAAATCTGCCACGTCATTGACGTCGACGTCCATGAGGTCGACTAACTCGCCCATAGACTCAGAGGTCTGCAGCGCCGCAATGTCATTAGCGGCGGTCGCGAGCTTGTCCTGAACCTTGGCAAGGGAGGCATCGGTTTGAGACAGCGTGGTCTTTGCCTGCTTGAGCGTGGCGTCGAGCTGCGCCAGCGTGCCGCGCGCGCTCGCTATCGTGGGGGTCATACCCGATACAATGCCGGTCAAATCGCCCGAAACGGCGGCAAAGGAGTCAAGCGCGCTCGAAGCCTTCGGCAGCGCGTTCTGCCCCAGATCGGTCTGAGCCTGACCGAGGTTAGCCGTACCGGTCTGAATTGCCGTGTTGAGTGCGTTGCTCGCGTTCGAGATTGCCGTAGCGTCCTTTGCCATGGCGCGCGACTGTGCAGAAAGGCCATCCTTGATGCTCTGCAGCTTCTGGTTTTGCTCGCGAAGCGAATTGATGGTCGATGCGATGAGCGCGTCGGCGTCCTCCGACCCCGTTGACGTATCGTTAGCGAGAATCTGCAGGCGCTCGATGACAGCGCTGTTGTGGTCAATCGTCGCCTGAAGGGATTCGAGCGAGTTGTCGATACGAGTGGTCGTGGACGTAACCGTACCGGTGAGTTTGCCAATCGAGGCGTTCGCAGAAGCCGATGTCTTGCTCAGCACGATGCTGCCCTCCGAGAGTGCCTTGGAGAGCGAGGTGATGGACTTGCCAGCCGTGGTGCGAGCTTCGCCCAGCAGATCATTACCCTGAGCGATTGCCTGCGTTAGCGAAGGCGCCTGCCCCTGCAGGCCCGCCAGCGCAGCATCGGCCGAAGGAATCGAGTTGCTCGTCTTGTCGATGGCGGTGTTCATGTCGCCGATGGAATCGCGTACTTCGCCCAGGGTATCAGACGCCTCGGACACCGAGCCCGCCAGCGAATCCTTGGTCTGGGTTGCCTTGTCTTTAAGGTCGATGCCAGCATCTTTGGCAATGCCCGCGACGGTCTCGCCCACCGTGGAGACAAACTCCGAGTTGATCTGCTCCTCGATGGTGTTGGCACCGGTATCGGTGACCTTGGGCGCAATGGCGCTCTTTTTCTCGTTGACGTAATAGGTGAGCTTCGGCTGATGGTAATTGCCGTCGAGCATCGAGACGAGATTGTCGGAGAAGTTCTTGGGAATCACGATGGCAGCATAGTATTCGCCACTTTCGACGCCCTCTTTGGCATCTGCCGCCGAGTCGACGAAGGTCCAGCCAAGCTGGTCGTTCTCCTTGAGCTGGTCGACCACCTTATCGCCTGCGTTGAGCTCTCCCACTAGGTCGTTCTGGGTGCCCTGATCGTTGTTGGCGATGGCGATTTTAATGCCCTGGGTATTTCCGTACGGATCCCAGTTTGCAACGATGTTGTACCAGGCATACAGCGAGGGAATGACGCACACGCCCAGGGTGACCACCAGGGCGACGGGATTCATAAGCAGTCGCTTAATGTCGCGCTTAAATATCGCAAAGGAGACCTTTGCGTTGGATAGTTTGCTGCCGAGACTCACGCTTGGACCATCCATCCTGTCGTTGAATCGAATCGTACTATCGACAACCATTGTACGTAGACGCTTTAGTGCCTCGCGGCACAATGGTGCTGAGTTTTGCGGGTAGCAATATACTACGAAGATGATTTAACGTACAGTTGTACAGTATCTTAAATTTCAGCAGGTCACAAAACCACAACCCGCACAAATAAATGATCCCTTGGGGACGGAGGGATCATTCAAAAGGAAACGAGAGTGGAAAATCTCCCACTTCAAGCCCGCATTCGAGCCAAAAGTGGGAGATTATCCACTCTCGTTCTAATCTAGTTACGGTGCCGTATCCCCGAACTACATCAAGTTGCAAACAGCCGCCGCGAAGGCCACGGGGTCCTCGGGGAGGATGCCCTCGACCAGCAGGGCCTGATCGTAGAGCAAGCCTGAGTACTGCTTGATCTTGTCAGTGTCGCCCGCCTTCTGAGCAGCGACGAGCTTGTCAAAGACCGGGTGCTTGGCGTTGAGCTCGAGCACGCGTTGGCTCTTGGGCATGCCGTCGGGCGCGCCCTCGGGTCCCTTCTGGAGCACCTTCTCCATCTCGAGCGAAAGTGGGCCCTCGGTGGTGATGCAAGCGGGGGCATCGGTCAGGCGCGCGGAGACGGCGACTTTCTCGACCTTGTCACCGAGCGCCTCCTTCATAGCGCTAAAGAGGTCCTCGTTCTCCTTGGTGGCGTCCTCGGCCTCCTTCTTCTCGTCCTCGGTCGCCAGGTCAAGATCACCGGTCGCAACGTTCTTGAGCTCTAGATGACGATCCTCGACCTCGGGCTCGGCACCGTCGGCCACGGCCTTTTCGGCAGCCTCGCGAGCTGCGTCGTCCTCGTAGATCTTGGGCATATCGGCGGCAACGTACTCACGCATAGCTTGGAACGTGAACTCATCCACATCCTGCGTCAGCAGCAGCACGTCATAGCCGCGGTCGAGCACGCCCTTTACCACGGGCATCTTGGCCAAGCGCTCGCGCGAATCGCCGGCGGCGTAGTAGATGGCCTTCTGATCCTCGGGCATACCCTTAGCATACTCGGCAAGGGTGATCATCTTCTGCTCCTTGGCAGACCAGAACAGCAGCAGGTCGGCGAGCTCATCGGCCTTCATGCCATAGCTCGAGTAGATGCCGTACTTAAGACCGCGACCAAAGTTCTCAAAGAACTTCTCGTAGGCCTCGCGGTCGTTGTCACGCATATCCTCAAGGTCGGCGGTGATCTTCTTCTCGACACGCTTGGCAATGGCCTTGAGCTGACGGTTCTGCTGCAGCGTCTCACGCGAAATATTGAGCGTCACGTCGGCAGAGTCCACGACACCGCGCACAAAGTTGTAGTAGTCGGGCAGCAGGTCGTCGCACTTCTCCATAATCAGCACGTTGGAGCTGTAGAGCGCCAGGCCCTTCTCGTAGTCCTTGCTGTACAGATCGAACGGGGCGCGACCCGGCACAAACAGCAGTGCATCGTACTCAAGCGTACCCTCGGCATGGAAGCTGATAGTGCGCGCGGGATCGTCAAAGTCGTGGAACGTGGACTTGTAGAACTCGTCGTAATCCTTCTGCTCAACGTCGGAGCTGCGCTTTTTCCAGATCGGCGTCATGGAGTTGATGGTCTCGAGCTCCTGATAGTCCTCGTACTCGGGCTTATAGTCGTCGCCGGCGTCCTCGGGCTTGGGCTTCTGGCGACTCTTGCTCACCATCATCTGGATCGGGTAGCGCACATAGTTGCTGTACTGCTGAATCAGGCTCTTGAGGCCCCACTCGGTCAGGAAGCGATCGTAGGTCTCGGCCTCGCCATCGGCATCGAGCTTCTCGTTCTCGCGCAGCGTCAGGATGACATCGGTACCGTGCTCAGCACGCTCGCCATCCTCGATGGTGTAGCCCTCAAGGCCGTCGGACTCCCAAACGTGGGCGGTATCCTCGCCATAAGCGCGGCTGACGACCTTCACGTGGCTGGCGACCATAAAGGCGGAGTAGAAACCCACGCCAAACTGACCGATGATGTCGACATCGGAACCCTGCTGCTCGGCGTTCTCGGTCTTAAACTCCTCGGAGCCGGAATGGGCGATGGTGCCCAGGTTGCGCTCGAGCTCCTCGGCGGTCATGCCGATACCGTTATCCGAAATAGTGATGGTGCGGGCGTCCTTATCAAAGGAAACACGGATGGCCAAGTCGCCCTGGTCGAGCTTGACACTCGGATCCTGAAGGCTCTTAAAGTTGAGCTTGTCGACGGCATCGCTCGCGTTGGAGATAAGCTCGCGCAGGAAGATTTCCTTATTGGTGTAGATGGAGTTGATCATGAGGTCGAGCAGTTTTTTGCTCTCGGTCTTAAATTGACGCATGTGCAGTCCTTTCGCGCTACCCCTGTCCGCAAAAACGGCCCGGTCGCCCGAGCCGCATCGCAGACCTGCTATGTTCAGACTTAGATTTTATAACCCATTAACGCGCATATATACATACGGAATCGAAAAACTGTATGTCCGAGCGCTCCAATGCGTCAATTGCCAAGGAGTGTCCCCAACTGCCGGCAGAAAAGGAACGTCCCTATCTGCCATCTACGCGCTTGGCCATCCAGACATGGGGTTGGCCCTCGTCTTCGTAATCTACCGGGGCAATTTGCGTGTAGCCCGCCTTTGCATAGAGCGGCAGCACGTATTCCTGCGCATGCAGCTTAATAAGCTTAGCGCCGGCATCGCGTGCACACGCAGCACTGGCCTCGACGATCGCACTCGCCAGTCCGCGACGACGCATGCTCGGCAGCACGGCGACGCGCCCCATAATGTAGGTCTCCCCCGCCGCAACGCCTTCGTCCATGTCGCATGCCGGCAACACCGGGGCCTCTGCGTCAGCCACGCGCTCAAGCTCTTCGGGAAACACGCGCGAGCAACCGGCAAGCTCGTCGTCTACATAGAGCGTCACATGAATGCAGTTCGGATCCTCGTCGATAGCGTCGAACTCATTCTCGTAGCCCTGCTCGTCCATAAAAACGACGCGGCGCACCAACGCCGCGTCATCAAAGCATCCCGTCTTAAGTTGAATATCCATGGCTGCCCCTTCATTCAATGCGAACGTTAGGGACAGATTTTAGCGAAAATGAGCTCCGCGTACGCTAAACTTCGCGCGAGCCTTCGCCAGGCAGTCGTAATGACCCACGTTATGGGCATCGCTCGCGATGAAGCTGTACAGGTTCTGATCGAACAGGCGCTGTGCCGGCTTTTTCTCGCGACCAAAGCGACCGCCGGCAATAAAGTCCGCCGAAGCCTGCAGCTTGCAGCCCATATCGACCAGGCGCTCCGCCACGCTTACATCCTTTTGAACCGCACGATAGCGCTCAGGATGAGCGATGATCACCTGGTAGCCACGGCACTGCAAATCGTAAATCGTGTTCTCGTACTCTCTAAACGCATACGCATCGGCATGCGTCGAAAGCTCGAGCAGAAACTCGTTGGTCCCATCGAAATGCAAGTGCTCCGCGGCATCGATACCAAGCTCAACGAGCTTTCGGTGGTTGACCTCGAAGCCCATCTGGAGCGGAAAACCGTCAGCGTTATCACGCAGCAGCTCAAAGGCATCCCACATCTTGTCGTAATCAAAATAGGGATCACGGCAGTGAGGAGTGCAAACAATTCTGGTTACACCAGCCCGCTTGGCAGCCTCGAGCATCGCCAAGCTCTCATCGAGATCGGCGGCGCCGTCGTCTACACCCGGCAAGATATGGCAATGAATGTCACGCATAGGTCAGCCTTAATCAACTAAACGTTTGCTCGGTTGGTGAAGATGCCCTTTTTGGAAGTCCCCTGATCGTCGGAGCCCTTCTTCACCTTCTTACCGTCCTTGGTGTAGTAGGAGTAGTAGTACTCGCTGGTCTCGGTCTCGCAGTAGTTCATAACGGTACCGATGAGCTTGACCTTCTCGGACTTCTTAAGCTGGCCGATAGCGTTGAGTGCCTCCTCGCGCTTGGTGAAGTCCTCGCGCACCACGAACAGCGTGCCGTCGGTCAGGCTGGCAATCTCGGCAGCATCGATGAAGGTGCCGACCGGAGGAGCATCAAAGATGACGTACTGGAACTTGGCGGACAGTGCCTTTACCAACTTGGCAAAGCGGTGAGAGACGATGATGTCGGCAGGATTGGGAATATGCGGCTCGGCATCGAGGAAGTAGAAGTTCTTCTGACCCGTCTCGACAATTGCCTGGTCGATGGAGATCTGCTCGGAAAGGACCGCATAGAGTCCGCCGCGCGAACGAACGCCGAGCATATCGGAAAGAGACCTGCGGCGCATATCGGCCTCGACCAGGAGCACGGACTTGCCGCTCGTGGCGATTGCCTGAGCAAGGTTAATGGAAACCGTAGACTTGCCCTCGTTGGGAATCGAGGAGGTAACGGTGATGGTGCGAATAGGGTCGTCCACGCTCGCAAAGCGGATGTTGGCCAGAAGGGTCTTGGCGGCATTCTGTACAACGAGCTTATCGGTGTTCTTTGCCTTAGCCATGCCTATTTACCACCTTTCATAGCCGGAATTCGGCCAACAACGGGAATGCCCAGGAGCTCTTCTGCCTCTTCGGCACCGCGGATGCGGGTATTGAGCATGTCTGCCAAAACGACATAGGCAACTGCGATAAAGATACCGGCGAGGAACGCGACGGCAATATACAGCGTGCGCTTGGGGCCGCTGGGGGCTTCGGGGGTCTTGGCCTCGTCGATAACGTTGATGCTCTGGGCAGCGCCGACGTTCTGAGCGACCGTACTCACCGAGCTGGCCATGGCCTTTGCGACCTTAGCCGTCTCCTTGGCATCGGTGCCGGTAACCGAAAGCGTAATGACACGCGTGGTGGTCTCGGAGGAAACAGACACCTTGTAGTCATCCAGATCGGTGAGGCCCAGTTCATTGGCTGCGCCGCTCTTAACGCTATCGCTATCCAGCAGCGTGGCGATATCGTTGGAAAGCATCTGGCTCGCCGAGAGATCGTTGTAGCTCATCTGACCGCTATCGTCGGTCTTGGCGAGAATGTACATGCTCGTCGTCGCGGTATAGGTGTTGTCCATCGCAACGAAGGACACGATGCCCATGGCGATCGCGCAGACCACCGGAAGGGTGATGACCAGCTGAAGGTGCTTCTTCAGCAGCTGGAACAGTTCGAGAAGGGTCATGCAGCTTGCCTTTCATTTCCCCAGTTCGGATTGACAAAACTGTCCGTATGTTATCGCATCTTTTTACCGAGACCAAACTCTATACATAAGAAACAGGCTCTCCTGTAAAAATGTCGGAAGCAATCGTAAAATTGCACAACAACGCCGCACCCGAAAGTCAAATGCGGCGTCTACATCAATACCTATGTTGTATCGCTATGCGAATGGCTCGTCCTGCTGTATGGGAAACGTCACCGTAATGGTGGTTCCCACGCCCAACTCGCTCGACAGATCGAGCGTGGCGTGATGATACAGGGCCGCATGCTTGACAATGGCAAGCCCCAGACCGGTTCCGCCGCGTGCCTTGGACCTACTCTTGTCCACGCGATAGAACCGCTCAAATACCTTGCCCTGTTCTTCAGGCGCGATACCGATTCCCGTGTCGGCGACCGCGAGGAACGGATGGCCTTCGTCGTTGGTGCCGCACTGCAGCGTAACCGTACCGCCGGGTCGATTGTAGCGGATGGCGTTGCTTGCCAAATTATAGATGAGCTCGTCGATCAAGCGCGACACGCCTTCGATGACCACAGGCTTGGTCTCATGACTTATCGTCACATTCGCCTGACGGGCGACCTGTTCAAGACGCTGCTCAACCGCGTAGATGGCACGCGAGAGCTCAATAGGCTCCGTGGACCCAATGGGCACCGCCTCGCCCTCAGTTGCACGCTCGGCCTCGTCCAAGTTAGACAGCGTAAGGATGTCGTTGACAAGCGCCGCCAAACGGCCCGCCTCACGATAGATGCGACCGCCAAAGTTGCGCAGGTCGTCCTCGCCCTCGACCATGCCGTTTGCGATGAGCTCGGCATAGCCCGAAATCGCCGTAAGCGGCGTCTTGAGCTCATGAGTGATATTCGCCGTGAACTCGCGGCGCATACGGTCGTTGTCCGCTAGCACCGCCATTTGGCGCTTGAGCTCCTGGCGCTGCGACTCGATACGCTCAAGCATGGGGACCATCTCGGCATAGGCGTGCTCATAGCTACGGCGTGGGTGGTCCAAATCCACCTCTTGCAACGGCGCGATGATGGCACGGGACTCGCGGCGCGCCATAAAAAACGAGAGTACCGCACCCGCTGCTGCGATAAGCAGCATCGGCGCCACCATCGACAGCAAAATCGCCGCAACGCCAGGCTGGGCCTGCGCCAAGCGGACAACCTGGCCGTTATCAAGGGCGACGGCGCGATACAGCATAATCTCGTCGAGCGTAGAGCTTGCGCGCTCCGCGGAACCCGAACCATTCTCAAAGGCCTCGATGACCTCGGGGCGATCGCCGTGGTTGGGCAGTGTGGAAGGCGACGCCTCGTTGTCGTAGGCAACCGATCCATCCTTGTTAATCAGCGTGATGCGCAAGTCCTCACGATCGAGGCTACGCAAGAACGGGATGGGCTCCTGCTGCTCGTCGAGGGCGGCAGCAATGAGCTCGGTTTCCTGCGCCAGATTGGCACTCGTGGCATCCGCCAAGGTGTTTTGCACAAAGAACGCACCCAGCACCGTAAACGCCACGATAACCGCCATGGCGCAGACAAAGATCGTCACAAAAACGCGGTGCGACAGCGTATGTTTTCCCTGGGGGGCGAAGACCACGGGTTACTCCTCCGATGCGGTGGCCGCGGTGTCGTCACCTTCGGCACCATCACCGGCAGAAGGCTCGGCCAAGCGGTAGCCCACGCCGCGCACGGTCTCGATGGCGCTGGCATGCTCGCCCAGTTTTTGGCGAAGCGTCTGCACGTGCACGTCAACGGTGCGCGAACCGCCGTCGAAGTCCCAGCCCCACACGCTCTGCAGCAACGACTCGCGGGTAAAAACCACGCCGGGCTTGCGCATGAGGTACTCGAGCAAGTCGAACTCGCGCAGGGTGAGCTTAAGCGGCTCGCCGGCAACGGTCACCTCGCGATGGCTGGGCGAGAGCACGATGTCGCCCACGCTGAGCACATCGCTCGCCTGCTTGACCATGCCGCCGCGACGCAGCAGTGCGCGGCAGCGGCTGGCGAGCTCCATGAGCGAAAACGGCTTAGTCAGGTAATCGTCGGCACCGCCATCGAGCGCCATCACCTTGTCGAGCTCGGTGTCCTTGGCGGTGAGCATCATAATGGGCACCGTCGCCGTCAGGCGATCGGCACGCAGGCGACGCATAATCGCCAAGCCATCGGTATCGGGCAGCATGATGTCGAGCAGGACAGCATCGGGTGCCCGTCGCGCCACGGCGGCCTTAAACTCGCCGTCGCACGAAAAGCCCTCGGCCTCGATTCCCTGCTTGCGCAGCGCATAGACCGTCAAATCCCTGATGTTGTCATCGTCCTCGACGTAATAGATCATGTTGAACCCCTTTGCGGCCGGCATGACCGCATCTTAACCCTAAAGGTACCTTTACTAGATGGTATCAGCCAAAACGTCCCGTCAAATAATCCGCCGTGCGCGGATCGATCGGGTTTTTGAAGAGCCGGGCAGTGGGCGCATGCTCCACCAGCTCGCCCAGCAAAAAGAACGCGACCGAGTCGGAGATGCGCGCAGCCTGCTGCATGTTGTGCGTAACGACCGCCAGCGTGCAGGTCTCCCTGAGCTCGCAGGCCAGCTGCTCCACCACCAGCGTCGATACGGGATCGAGCGCCGAGGTCGGTTCGTCCATCAGCAGAATGTCGGGCTGCACGGCCAGCGCACGGGCGATGCACAGGCGCTGCTGCTGTCCACCCGAAAGACCCAGACCCGATTCTTTGAGCTTGTCCTTGACCTCGTCCCACAGGGCGGCGCGACGCAGGGAGTCTTCGACCAGCTCGTCGAGCACGGCGCGATCGCGCACGCCCATGCCGCGCGGACCATACGCGACGTTGTCGTAGATGCTCATGGGAAACGGGTTGGGGCGCTGAAACACCATGCCCACGCGCTGGCGCAAACGGCAGATGTCGTAATCGCCCAGGATATCTTGACCATCGAGCGCAATCTTGCCCTCGATGCGGCAATCCTTGATGCCGTCGTTCATGCGGTTAAAGCAGCGCAGCAACGTGGACTTTCCGCAGCCCGAAGGCCCGATAAACGAGGTGATCTGCTTGTCGCGGATCTTGATATTCACGTCCTTGAGCGCATGATGGTCGCCATAGAACAGGTCGAGGCCCTCGACGTCGATGCGCGTCGGCGAGGCGGCAAGATCCTCTGCCGTGGGACGAGTCGCATCCCCAACCTCGCGCTCGTGCGCGGCCTCGGCCTGCGCTTTCATGAGTTCTTCAAGCTCCGTGGGCTCCACAGCCGCAGCAGCCGTCATACCGCATACCTCCACATCAATATCAATTCAGCAGTATCGATAGTAGAAATCGCGGCTCATATGCACGTGAGCGCATTGTCAAGTGTTTGTAAGGGCACGCTGGCTATGCGGCGGGCAGCTCGATGGTGAATATCGTGTGTTCGGGCGTCGATTCACATGCAACGGTACCGCCGTGTGCCGCGATGATCTCCTTGGCAATAGCAAGGCCCAGACCGGCACCACCGCGATTGGTCGCACGCGCCGCATCCAGGCGATAGAATTTCTCAAAGATCACCTTGAGCTTAGCCGCCGGGATCGGATCACCCTGATTGATAAAGCGCACGCACACGCCGCCATCGTCTTGGCGCCCGGCCTCGATCGTGATAGTCGAGCCCTCATAGCTATAGGCGACGGCGTTTTTCATGATGTTGTTGAACACGCGAGCCATCTTGTCGCCATCCACGAGCACCGTCAGGTCCTCGCGAATATCAACTTGGGCTTCCTTATGCTGCTCGTTGAGGATGGGATAGAACTCGTCAGCCACCTGAGCCAGCAGCAACCCCAGATCAACATAGCCGCGCGTGAGCACGATATCGTGGAAGTCAAAGCGCGTGATATCGAAGAACTCTTCGATGAGCGCATCGAGCCGGTGCGCCTTGTCGAGAGCCACGCCCGTAAAGTGCGCACGTTGCTCAACCGGCAGCTCGGGAGCCTCTTGCAGCAGCGAAAGATAGCCCACCACACTGGCAAGCGGGGTGCGTAGGTCATGTGCCAAGTACGTGACCAGATCGTCCTTGCGATGCGACTCGTCACGCAGAGCCTGCTGCACCTTACGCTCGCGATCGCGCACACGGTTGAGCGCGCCCTCGACCTCCAGGAAGTCGCCGTCGATGTTGTCCCAGGCGTCAGGATGATCGATCAGGCGATCTTGAATACGAGCGGCCAGCACACAATCGGCATGCTGCTCGCCCTGTTCGTAGCCCTGGTAGTACAGGGCGCGGCCACACAAGAACAGCACGCACGCGGCAAGCGCCAGCACAAAGCCAAGCATGTTGAATACAAAGCCGGCATCGAACAGCACCGGCCCTTCGATGCCGCCGAGCACCATGGCGCCAATCGCCAACGTCATGGCCCACGCGGCACCGCCAATCACCACGCACCGACGCACAATTTCAAATCGATCGATTAGCAAAAAGCCGATAAGCAGCACCGCCAAGATTCCGGCGATGTTGTCGATGCCAATCAGCAGCAGGCTCAGCAAAAAGAGCAGCACCGTTGCAAGCGCACGGTTGTCAACGACTGACCTCACGTATTCAAAGAGTCGATCGGGCACCTCGAACGCTTGCCTATCG
The DNA here is from genome assembly GCA_902496775.1 of uncultured Collinsella sp. Lineage (GTDB taxonomy): Bacteria > Actinomycetota > Coriobacteriia > Coriobacteriales > Coriobacteriaceae > Collinsella. Next base: position 5,151 of record CABVCF010000018.1, on the reverse strand, counting down.
TCTTTTGTCATATCAAGATCCTCACAAGCGAAAAGCGTTATTCGATGATGTAGCCGACGCCCCAGACGTTTTTGATAAAGCGCGGCTTTTGTGCGTCGTCGCCGATCTTTTCGCGCAAGTGGCGAATGTGCACCATCACCGTATTGTTGGAGCCGGGCATAAAGTCCTCGTTCCATACCGCGCGGAACAGGTCCTCCACGGCCACCACACTGCCGCGATGCTCGACCAGATACAGCAAGATTGAATACTCGGTGGGTGTGAGGCGTACCGGTGCACCGTCCACCGTTACGGAACGAGCATCGCGGTTGATCTCCAGTCCGTCGAGCTGGATGGTCGGCGACTCGGCCACCTGCGAGCGGCTACCGTAGCTGGTGTAGCGGCGAAGCTGAGCGTGCACGCGCGCGATGAGCTCCAGAGGACGAAACGGCTTAACCACGTAATCGTCCGCGCCAAGCGAAAGGCCCTCGATCTTGTCTTGCTGGGCATCGCGCGCCGTCAGCATGATCACGGGATAGGTATGGCTGGAACGGATCGTACGCAGCAGCTCAAACCCATCGATATCGGGCAGCATGACATCCAGCAGCGCCAAATCAAACTCCTGCTCCAAAATCGCCTTGGCAGCATCGGCCCCGCTATAGGCAATCTGGACATCAAAGCCCTCTTTTGTAAGGTAGATACCAACCAAGTCAGCGATGGCCTTCTCGTCATCAACTACCAAAATGCGCTCGTTCATGCGTGCTCCTCTCGCGCTCCATTATGCCCGAGGCGACGCACGCCACACACAACAAGCGTGGGTGATTAAGTCGGCCTTAAGCACCCTTGTGCCCGTTCGGGCGCGGATGTGGGCCACGCACGCACGCGATGATCACCGACGCCGGCAAACGATATACTCTAGTTCCAGAAGAGACCATCCCGTCGAAAGCGAAATCCGTGAAGTCCCTCACCTCTTTTGCAAAGCGCTCAGCCCAGCTTGCCGCCGGCTTTGTCTGCGCTATCGCCCTTGCCGCTGGCGCGCCCACCGTCGCCGGCGCCCAAGTGCTCACGACCGACAATGTTTGCGGCAAAACCGCCGATATGCGCGGCATCACGGCCGAAAACCTGCCCGATATCGATGCAACCAATGCCCTCGTCATGGGCAAAGACGGCACCGTCTACTATGCCCGCGGCGCCGATGAGCAGGTCAAGATTGCCTCGATCACCAAGGTCATGACCGCAATCCTAACCGTCGAGAATTGCAAGATGGACGAGAAGGTCACGGTGAGCAACGCCGCAGCCACCGTGGGCAATTCGACCGCCGGCTTGCTCGAAGGCGACAAGCTTACCGTGGAGCAGGCGCTGCGCGGCCTGATGATTCCCTCGGGCAACGACGCCGCCATCGTGCTCGCCGAATATGTGGGCAAGAAGATCGACCCTAAGACCAAAGACGCCGAGGCCACCTTTGTGAAGGCCATGAACGAGCGCGCTAAGAAGCTCGGCTGCACCGGTACGCTTTTTGAAAACCCACATGGTCTGGACTTTGATGAGTGGGCTGGCGATATGCACTCAACCGCACATGACGTAGCGCTGATGATGCAGGAGGCCATGAAAAACGACACGATCCGCGAGGTCGTAGCGAGCGAGGATTCCTGGATCGAGGTCACGGGCGCCGACGGCACCGACCATTCGCATTCCATGGACACGCATAACTATTTGCTGGGCCAAGATGGCAACATCGGCGGCAAGACCGGCACCACCGACGACGCGGGCTATTGCTTTACGAGCGCCTACAACCGCGATGGCGACGAGATCTACACCGTTATTTTGAACTCCACCACCACCGACCAGCGCTTTACCGATACCGCAACCCTTGCCAATTGGTACTACGGCCACAAGGTCACGGTCGCGATCGCCAACACGCAGGAAAAGACCGCCAACGGCAACCCGCTTATGGCACGCATTAGCCAGACGGATTGGACGGACAAGACGATCGACGCCACGCTCGCCGATCCTACGGCGCAAGCGACCGTGTTTTCCCTTGCCGGCGAGGTGACCGAAAAGGTTAGCTACGACGATCTTTCGGGCACGGTGCATGTGGGCGACAAGGTGGGCAGCGTTACGCTCAAGCAGGACGGCACCAAGATCGCCGTCATGGACCTGGTTGCTGACGAGGAAGGCGCAGAGCCGAATCCCATTGAGTGGCTACTCGTGAAGCTCGATCGCCTGGGCCGCCGCATCGACAACCGCCCACTCACGGCAGAAAGCGAGACCGTCGCCAAGGCGCCCGAGGTGTAGGGCGCAAGAATAATAAGCTCACTGAAAGGAGGCGTCCGAAAGGATGCCTCTTTTTTTGAGGGTTCGAATCCCCAGCGCCCTTTCTCGATAATAAAAAAGGGCCCCAGATGGGACCCTTCTTTAAAGTTAAACTGGCGGAGAGCTGGGGATGTCCGGGCATGCTACGCATGCCCTCCGGCTTCAAAGCCTGGCGGCTTTTCGCCCACGGGCTACAAACGCTTTCGCGTTTGCTTAACGCCCGTGCCCTCTCGGGTTCGAATCCCCAGCCTCCTTTCTCCGCACAAAAAAGGGCCCCAAATGGGACCCTTCTTCAAATTCATACTGGCGGAGAGCTGGGGATTCGAACCCCAGATGCCCTTTTGGGGCATACTCGCTTAGCAGGCGAGCACCTTCGGCCTCTCGGTCAGCTCTCCGTAACAGCCGTTCTATAGTAACCAAACAGCCAAGGATGGGCAAGAGGAAATTTTTAATTGCCTAGCATCCTTTCCCCCTTGGAGGCTTCGCCTACCCCAGCGAGCGGTTGAGGGAGCCGAGCTCGTCGTTGCCCATGGTGCGCCACATTTGGAAGATGCAACCGCGTGCCAGGAAAAAGAAGCCGTTGTCGACCAGTTGCACAGCGGCATCTGCCAGCTGATTCGTCACGGCGGACACTGGCGGCAGCTCGAGTCCAGCCTTGCGGATGGTCTCGACCGCTTCCTCGAACGTCGGAGGCTCGCTGACGCCCATCTCATTCATAAGGCCCTGCATTTCTTCCAGCGCACTACTGCCCGACTCCTCGCCGCGCGGCACCAGACGGTAACAAGCCAGCGCCAGGCCGAGCTGATCGCAATTCCAATAGGCAAACGCCAAGCGATAGAACAGGTAGCCGATTGCAGAACGATCGCTGGCAATACGTAGGCCGTGGCGCGCCACCTCGATAATCTCGTCAAAACGCTCCAGACGCGCAAGCACGTTGATGAGCGCAAAGTGCGATTGCATGGACGAGCGCGCCAGATCGTAAAGATGGCGCACCTCGGGCAGCGCTCGTTCAAAGTCCTCTTGCTCGGCGTAAAAACTGCAGATCTCGTGCTGGGCAAAGTACAGCGCATCGGGCGCACGAAGGATTCGCACAGAGCGGTCTTCTTCCAACACCGGTAGCACCATGCGCACCAGCTGGTTATCGCAAAACTGCGTTTGAACCGGACCTGTCGCCAAAAGCTCGGCGACGGCGCACTTAGCCTCCAACTCCTCGACAAGACGGGAAAAGCCTTCAAAAGCACCTGTACGGTCAACTTTTGCCTGCTCGCGCAATTCAACAACACGGGCCACGTATGGGTCGTCGTCCTCTTCCATGACCTCCAACTCGTCAGCCGTATCGGCAAGCAGCAGATCGCGCAGCGCCGGCGGCAGCGTGCGATGGTCATCACGCGGACGAGCATGAACCTCCGCAGGCTCAATCGTCTCCGGAGCGGTTGACTCATACGCCTCAAGCACACGCTTGCACGGCATATCGTCCATGTCCATGCTCTCAAGATCCTTGGCGACAGGCACGCAATCGGCCAGATAGGCCGCGCGCCCAAAAAAATACGTTGCGACAACGCGCTCGCCCTGCTCACTGTCGGGAGCAGCAATCTGCACATAGCAGCGCGTGATGCAGGTGCCCGCGGCAAAACACGCTGCCGCAAGCGTAAGTGCCACGCGCGCATCGTGCTCCGCGGCCCAGATCGCGCGCATGCCCTCGTCCAACTCGCGCCAGGCGTCATCCTGAGCGTCGTATTCACGTTGTGGCATGGCATCCACGACAGACCGCCCAAACCGAACGAGCATAATCCCCTCGGCAACGTTTGCCCGATAGGTATAGTCGAGCCGTGTGACCACGTTAAGCGCCTCGACAATACGCGCGAAGCGGGTACGCACATCCCACTCACCGCCCGGCTGGCAAGCCACCGTACCCGGTTTGCCCCACGGGTTATCGCTCGAGGCCGTATCGAGCAGTCGGGGAACATCGTTGGTCGTCTTGGCGATATGCCATGCATCAAAGCGCGCGCAGCCCTCAAGGCTCGGCGAGGATGCCGCAGGGGCCAATCCGGCCCCGATGCGCTCGAGGATGCCAGAGAGGCGGTTGAGACGGCACTCGATGGCAAGCAGCATGTCAATCTCGTCCTGGTCCAGCAGGCTACGGTCAAAATTGAGATAGAAAAGCTTTGAGCGATCAATGCGAGCCAAGCTCATCTCGGACTTGGCAGCGATGGTGCGCAGGCGGGGCAAGTCAATTTCGCTCATAAGGGTGGCGGCATAGCGCTCGATACCGCTCGGATTCTCGGCATGGTCAACGCGGTAGAGCAGCGTCTCGATAGCATCGGGGAGCGGTGCCGTGTTAAAGCCCAAAAACACCTCGACCGGCTCGGGCAACTTTACGAGCTTGATCTTGTCGACAACGTTTTGCATGTCCGCATCGAGACCGTCGACGCCCGCCGTGTTCGCAATAGCGCTTTCGGAGTTGGCAAATATCACGTAGCGCAGGAACATCGACGCCATGAACTCGCCGTAAGGAAGGGAGCGGGCCGAATTCCATGTCTCGTGATCGGACTGCTCGCGCATGGGGCCTTCGGGAGAGCCGATGACTCGCGCCCGGGAGCGCATCGTCCCATCGGTACCCCTGACTGCAATCTCACCGATGTTGGAATCGGACTCGTCAAGAATCAGCTGCATGTCGGGATCGTCGGGCAGCGATACTTCGTTAACGGGACGGTCCATCTTATAGACCTCACCCGAAACGCTCACGTAGCCCAAAAGCGACACATGGCTTTTGCCGACGAATTCGACGACATAGCATGATTCATGCGGGTCCTCGCCAAAGAGTTTCCAGACCACGCCATATGAGCGTCCCGCAGGCTGCTC
>CABVCF010000017.1 GCA_902496775.1 uncultured Collinsella sp. | reverse complement strand
GGACGCCGCCCTCTCAAGGCGGAGATCACCAGTTCGAATCTGGTACGGGCTACCAAAATTGAACGCCCGGGCCTCGTAAGAGACCCGGGTTTTGTGTATTGACCGTATATACGGCGCCTGCCGTGTTTCGCTCAGATCGAGGAGTAGCCATGGATCTGCCCATCAGCTTGCAAGACATCACGTATGCCGAGAACTATCTGGCGCAGGGCGACCTGGCTACGGCGACGCCGCTGCTGGAGCGTCTGGTGGAGCTCGCCGAGGAGTATATTGATGCTGAGTGCAAGACGGAGGAGAAGCGTCAATACTTTAGCTTCGATAGCAAGTTTGAGCGCTTGGCCTATCGCCGCGTGGAGAAGGATCCGCGCGAGCTCATGCAGGTCGAGGTGCCGTTTGACCGCCTGTACTCTGACATGGCGTTTGCCTACATTCGCCAGCAGGATTATGTAAGCGCTCGTAATGCCCTGATGCAGGCTGTGCGTTGGGACCCCATGAACTGCAACTATCGCTTGGATTTGGCCGAGCTGTTCCGTGCACTCGAGGACAAGCAGGAATGGGCATCGCTCTCGTTCTCGGTGCTGGAGCGTGCAAGCGATGGCAAGTGCGCCGCCCGCGCTTACGCCAATCTAGGTCAGTACTTCTTGGAGCCCGAGACCGAGAACGTTTCGGCTGCCGTGGGCTGCGCGCGTCTGGCGCTGCGCCTGGCGCCCAACGATGCGCATACGACGCGCCTGCTCAACAAGATCCATACCACCTATCCGGATGCCGCTGATGAGAGCGACGACCACGTGATGGGTGAATTGGCCCTGCAAGGCGTGCCGACCTCGCCTTCGGCCGAGATTGCCATCTGCCTGATTATGTGCGCGACCGATGCTGCAAGCGACGGCGACAAGCAGGAGGCGACGCGCCTGACGGTACGTGCTCGCGACTTGGTGGGCGAGGAGGCCTGCGCGGCGATTATCAAACTGGTGCGCGAGAGCGATGCCGAGCTCAATGCCGAGCGCAAGGCAAAGCGCGAGACTGCGGGCTCAAGCGCCGACGGCGCCAAGGAGGCCGGCGATGCCCAGTAAGCGCGAGCGCAAACTCATTTCCAAGAATCGCTCGGCACATCACGAGTACTTTATCGATGAGACATTTGAGTGCGGTATTGAACTGAGTGGCACCGAGGTTAAGTCGATTCGCGAGCGCGCCTGCCAGATCACCGATACCTTCGCGCTGATCCGCGGCGGGGAGTGCTGGCTCGTCGGCCTGCATATCCACCCTTATAGCCATGGTGGCGTGTGGAATCGCGATCCCGACCGTCGGCGTCGTCTGCTGCTGCACCGCAAGGAGATCGACTTTCTTGACGGCAAACTTCGCAACCGTGGTTATGCGCTGGTTCCGTTGGAACTCTACTTTAATACCGACGGCCGCGTAAAGCTGCTGCTGGGTCTGGGTCGCGGCAAGAAGCTCTACGACAAGCGCGAGGACATGGCCAAGCGTGATGTCCAACGCGAGATCGACCGCGCCCTTAAGGAACGCAACCGCTAGGCACTCTGTATAAGTTGCGGTGGAATACGGACTGTTTTGCCTATTTGAGGGGCTATTCAGTCCCTATTTCACCGCAACTGCGGGCGTCTCATCTTTCTTACTGTTCTGACACATATGTCTCAAAGGCGACGTCCGTTATGGGTGCCGCCTTTTTTGTGGGTACATACATTCATGAGGTTCCAACTCGAGCTAGGGGAGTGATCGTTATGGACAAAACTGCGTTCTTTACCATGCCGAGCGGTCTGTACGTGGTGAGCGCTGCGGCAGACGGGTTGCGCGCCGGCTGCGTCATCAACACTGCGGTGCAGGTGACGTCCATGCCGCCGCGTATTTCGGTTGCCGTGAACAAGGACAATGTCACCTCGGGCGTCATCGCATCGGCCAAAGCGTTCGCGCTGACCGTGATCGATCAGACCGCCGACATGCTCTACATCGGTAACTTTGGGTTCCGCACCAGCAGCGATTATGACAAGTTTGCCAAATACGAGACCCGCGAGACGGCTCTGGGCATGCCCTATGTGCCTGAGCACGCGGCGGCCCTGTTTAGCTGCCGTTTGATCGACACTGTGGATGTGGGCACGCATCTGCTGTTTATTGGCGAGGTCGAGGATGCCGAGCGCCTGAGCGACGAGACACCGCTGACGTACGACTACTATCACAAGGTGCTAAAGGGCAAGACGCCGCCCAAAGCCTCGTCGTATCAAGGCTAGAAATGTTCTAAAAATACTTGCATTATGTTATTGAGAATATATACTAATAAGTAAGTACACCAGCAGTCACGTTCGAGAGGAGAACATCATGGCTGAGGAGAAGAAGACGTATAAATTTGTGTGCACCGTTTGCGGTTACGAGGTTGAGGTCGACACGCCCGAGCTGCCCGAGGACTACGTGTGCCCGGTCTGCGGCGTTGGTCCCGATGAGTTTGAACTTGTCGAGGAGTAACTCGTAGACACACGGCGATTAGCCATACAGAGCTCTGTCCAAGGGTCCCGGCTGGATATTCCGGCTGGGACCCTTTTGATTTATCTGACGGTTTAAAACGGCCTTACGTGTTACAGATTGAGACGTTATATCTGGACAGCCACGCTATCCCAATTACATCCCCGTTAGCAGCACGATGTCGAGAATCGTCACGATGACGCCGATCCCTACGAGCAGCGCGTTGAGCGGGCGCGAGTTGGCGTATTTGCCCATAACGCGGGGCGAACTGGTGAGTCGTATGAGCACAAAGACCGTAATCGGCAACTGAAGCGACAGCAGCGCCTGACTCCAGATGAGACCCTCAAAAGGATTCGGGACGATCAGGCACGCCGCCACTGCGCCGACGAAACAGACCGCCACTCCAATCGATGAGTGCCGATCGTGGATGTCGTATTCCTCGTCGAACATGCCCGCGGTGATGGTGCCCGCCGCCATGCCCGCCGTCACACTACTCGATATGCCCGCAAACAGCAGCGCCACCGCAAAGATGGTCGAGCTTGCCGGGCCCAGAATGGGGGAGAGCGTGTCCGCTGCGACGGCGAGGTCGTCTACGAGAATGCCGTGCGCAAAGAAGGTCGTTGCGGCCAGGATGACCATGGCCGAGTTGATCGCCCAGCCCACGCCCATCGAAAAGAGCGTGTCGAAGAGCTTGTAGCGCAGACGTTCCTCGATAACCTGCTCGCCTTGGCCTTCGAAGTGCATGGATTGGATGACCTCGGAGTGTAGAAAGAGGTTGTGGGGCATAACGACCGCACCCAGGACACTAACGATAATCGCGGCCGAGCCGGTGGGCATACTGGGTGTGATCCAGCTTGCGGCGGCCTGCGGCCAGTCGACCTTGACCAGCGTAAGCTCAGCCAAAAACGAGAGTCCTACCACGCCTACGAAGGCGATGATCCATCGCTCGGCGCGCTTGTAGGAGCTCGTCATGAGCATCGCCATCGATACTGCCGCCACGATGACGCAGCCCGCGCGCACGGGCAGCCCAAAGAGCATCTGGAGCGCGATCGCACCGCCCAGGACTTCGGCCATGGCGGTGGCGATGGTCGCGAGATAGGCGCTGGCAAGCACCGTGCGCCCAACGAAGCGGGGAAGGTAACGTGTCGTGGCCTCGGCAAGACAGGCGCCCGTGGCGATACCCAGGTGTGCCGCGTTGTGCTGCAGCACGATGAGCATGATCGTGGACAGCGTGACGATCCACAGCAGCGCGTAGCCAAACTGCGAGCCGGCGGCCATGTTGGAGGCCCAGTTGCCCGGATCGATAAAGCCGACGGTCACGAGCAGCCCGGGGCCGATATGCCGGGCGATATCCAGACCTCCGTGGCCTCCGGTGCGGTGCGAGCCAAAGTGTTGTTTGAGATGGTTGAGCATGGTGAGCTCCTGCGTGCCGTTTGTTTGACGCCGCAAAGGATACCCGTTTTATGCTAAAAAGTTAACCAAGACTAACAGAATTGCCGTATTTGAATAGGATGGTGAAAGGGGATTGCCGAAATGTCTTGATCTGTAACAACTAGGGATGGAAATTGGACCTAGGTGTTACAGATCGAGACAGGAAGAAATGGTCCTATGGAAAATCTCGATCTGTAACAGTTAGCTGCAAAAACCGGCCCTTCGTGTTACAGATCGAGACATTCGGAGCCGTTTCTCAAAAACGTCTCAATCTGTAACATCTAGGCGCCAAAATTGGGTCTTCCTGTTACAGATTGAGATGTTTGAAGCGGTGAGCTTGAAGACCGAACTTGGGGCCCTTGTTGTCGTCCTTGAGGTCGGCGGCGCCCACTCGTAGGGCGTGCGTTACGCGATTGTTTCGAAACGGGTGGGAAACACAACGGGCCGGCGATGCTCCTAGTATGCCTATTCAACTGACTGACTAAATATCTAGGGGAGGATCGCGATGCAGGCAGATTCCGCTCAGCAGCAGGGCCTTTATCGCCCCGAATTCGACCACGATGCGTGTGGCATCGGCGCGCTCGCCGATATCAACGGTGAGCGCCATCACCAGATTCTGGACGACGCGCTGTCCATTCTGGTCAACTTGGAGCACCGCGGCGGTACGGGACTCGAGAAGAACACCGGCGACGGCGCCGGCATCCTGTTCCAAGTTCCGCATCATTTTTTCCGCAAAGAGGCTCAAAAGTGCGGCCAGATTCTGCCGGCAGAGGGCGACTATGGCGTGGCCATGCTATTCTTCCCGCAGGACGACAAGGGCGTAGAGGATGCCCGCCGCGTGTTTGAGGAGGGTTGCGCCGAGGCCGGCGTGCCGCTGCTCTTTTGGCGCGAGGTGCCGGTCGACCCGCACGATTTGGGCGAGACGGCCCGCGCCTGCATGCCCACCATCTTGCAGGCCTTCCTGGGCCGTCCGGACGACACGCCCGCCGGCGATGCTTTCGAACGTCGTCTGTACGTGTGCCGCCGCACCATCGAGAAGAAGGCCGACGTCGAGTTTGCCCTGCGCGACAAGATCTTCTATGTGTGCTCCATGAGCTCGCGCACCATCGTGTACAAGGGTATGCTGGTCGCCACGCAGATGCGCCGCTTCTTCATCGATCTCAACGACGCCGCCGTCAAGACGGCCGTGGCGCTCGTCCACTCGCGCTACTCCACCAACACTACACCCAGCTGGGAGCGCGCGCACCCCAACCGCTTTATCATCCACAACGGCGAGATCAACACCCTCAAGGGCAACGTCAACTGGATCCGCGCCCGCGAACCCAACCTGTACAGCCCCGTGCTGCAGCACGATCTTGAGCGCGTGATGCCCATCATCAACCGCGAGGGCTCCGATTCCGCGATTTTGGACAATGTGCTCGAGTTTTTGGTCATGAACGGTCGCCCGCTTACACGTGCCGCGTCCATGCTGCTGCCCGAGCCGTGGGACCACAACGACAGCCTGAGCGAGGAGCGCCGCGCCTACGACGCTTACCAGTCCATGCTCATGGAGCCGTGGGATGGCCCGGCGGCCATCGCCTTTACCGACGGTCGCACGCTGGGTGCCGCCCTCGACCGTAACGGCCTGCGTCCCGCCCGCTACTATGTGACGCGCGACGGTCGCTTTATGCTGGCAAGCGAGGTGGGCACCATCGAGGTGAGCCCCGAGAACATCCTGACGAGCGGCTGCCTGGGACCGGGCCAGATGCTCGAGGTCGACTTTGCCCGCGGTCGCGTCATCTACAACGATGAGCTGCGTGCCCGTTACGCCAAGGAAAAGCCCTATCGCGACTGGATCGCCGAGGAGACGCTGACCGTCGACGCGCTCGACAAGCCCGTCGCGCCCACGCCCGCCGAGGATACCGAGGTGCCCGCCGCCGTGCGCATGGCCAAGCTCGGGTATCACTGGGATGATGTTGACGAAGTCGTGCGTCCCATGGCCCAGCAGGGCAAGGCGCCGCTCGCCTCGATGGGTATCGATGCGCCGCTGGCCTGCCTGTCCAAGAAGACGCGCTCGTTCTTCGACTACTTCTATCAGCTGTTCGCTCAGGTCACGAATCCGCCCATCGACGCTCTTCGCGAGCATATGGTCACCTCGACCACGCTCTACCTGGGCAACCACGGCAACCTGCTCGAGGACTCCCGTACGGCCTGTCAGCTGGTGCGCCTGGAGCGTCCGCTGCTGAGCGAGGAGGAGTTCGAGCGTATCTGCGCCATCGACCGCGTGGGCTTTAAGACCCGCCGTTTCCGCGCTGTCTACCGCCGCGATGCCGGCGATGGCGCGCTACAGGCTGCGCTCAAGCAGCTTGCAGAGGACGTTGAGGCTGCGGTTCGCGACGGCGTGAACATCGTGGTGTTGAGCGATCGTGCCGCTGCGGGCGAGGTGCCCGTGCCGTCGCTGCTCGCCGTGGGCTGCGTGCACAACCACCTGATTCGCGCCGGCGTGCGTACCTTTGCCGACATCGTGGTGGAGTGCGGCGACGCCGTGTCCCCGCACGACTTTGCGGCGCTGGTGGGCTACTCCGCGAGCGGCATCTATCCGTACAACGCGCATGCGTGCATTCGCGACTTGGCGGCGCACGGCGATCTGGACGTGACAGCCGAGCAGGGCATCGCCAACTACAACAAGGCTGCGACTGCCGGCATCGTTTCCATCATGTCCAAGATGGGCATCTCCACGGTGCAGAGCTACCATTCGGCGCAGATCTTCGAGGCCGTGGGCTTTACGCCGGAGTTTGTCAACGCGTACTTCGCCGGCACGGTGAGCCGTGTGGGCGGTATGGGCGTCGAGGACGTTGAGCGCGAGCAAAACGAGCGCTACGACACTGCGCTCGCCATCCTTAAGAGCCCGGCTCCCGATCAGCTGCCCACGCTGGGTCTGACCAAGTGGCGCCCGCTCGGCGGCGAGGATCACCTTATCGACCCGCAGACCGTCTACCTGCTGCAGACCGCCTGCCACGAGGACAGCTACGACACCTTTAAGGAGTACAGCGCCCGCCTGCACCGCACCGGCCGTGCCGTGCGCCTGCGTGACCTGCTGGACTTTAATGCCAACGGTCGCACGCCGGTTTCGCTCGACGAGGTGGAGCCCGCGCTCAACATCGTCCGCCGCTTTAACACCGGCGCCATGTCGTACGGTTCCATCAGCAAAGAGGCACACGAGTGCATGGCCATCGCCATGAACCGCCTGCACGGTCGTTCCAACTCGGGCGAGGGCGGCGAGGATCCGCGTCGCGAGACCCCGCTGGCCAACGGTGACTCCAAGAATTCCGCCATCAAGCAGGTGGCAAGCGCGCGCTTTGGCGTGACGAGCCGCTACCTGTGCAGCGCCTTCGAGATTCAGATCAAGATGGCCCAGGGCGCCAAGCCCGGCGAGGGTGGCCACCTGCCCGGCAAGAAGGTCTACCCCTGGATTGCCGAGGTCCGTCAGTCCACGCCCGGCATCGGCCTGATCTCGCCTCCGCCGCACCACGACATCTACTCCATCGAGGACCTGGCAGAGCTTATTTTCGATCTTAAGAACGCCAATCCTGGCGCACGCGTGTCGGTCAAGCTGGTCAGCGAGGCCGGCGTCGGCACCATCGCCACCGGCGTGGCCAAGGGTGCCGCCGACAAGATTTTGATCAGCGGCCACAACGGCGGCTCCGGTGCCGCGGCGCGCGATTCGATCTGGCACGCCGGTCTGCCGCTGGAGCTCGGTCTTGCCGAGGCCCAGCAGACGCTGCTGCAAAACGGCCTGCGCTCGCGCGTGGTGCTCGAGGCCGACGGCAAGCTCATGGACGGCACCGACGTCGCCGTCGCCTGCCTGCTGGGTGCCGAGGAGTTTGGCTTTGCGACCATGCCGCTCATCTCCATGGGCTGCCTCATGCAGCGCGACTGCCAGCAGGATACCTGCCCGGCCGGCATCGCTACGCAAAACTGCCGCCTGCGTCGCGGCTTCCGCGGCAAGCCAGAGCACGTCGAGCACTTTATGCTCTTTGTTGCCGAGCAGCTGCGCGAGGTCATGGCGAGCCTGGGCTTTCGCACCGTCGACGAGATGGTCGGCCATCCCGAGTGCTTGCGCCAGATCGAGGTCCCGGGCAACCGCAAGGCTAACCTGCTGGATCTGTCGCCCGTGCTGGCAAGCGCGACCTGTGAGTTTGGTGCCCACATCCCGGGTGCCGACGGTCGTCACTTCCTGCCGCAGATGGCTGCCGACAGCGAGCTCGACAAGACGCTCGACTCCACGTTGTTTGTGCCCTATACGGCCGATGCCCGTGCGCACCTGCGTCCGATTCGCTTCCGCGCCGATATCGCCAACGTCAACCGCTGCGTGGGCACCATCTTGGGTAACGCGGTGACCAAGGCGCATCCCGAGGGCCTGCCCGCCGGCTCCATCACCATCGATTGCGATGGTTCGGCTGGTCAGAGCTTTGGCGCCTTCCTGCCGCGCGGCATTACGCTCAACGTGTGCGGCGACGCCAACGACTACTTTGGCAAGGGCCTTTCGGGCGGCGAGGTGTCGGTGCGCCCCAACCCGCATGCGACCTACAAGTTCGACGAGAACATCATCGTGGGCAATGTTGCGTTCTTTGGCGCCACGAGCGGTCGCGGTTTCATTAACGGCTTGGCCGGCCAGCGTTTTGCCGTGCGCAACTCCGGCGCCACCGTGGTGGTCGAGGGCTGCGGCAACCATGGCTGCGAGTACATGACGGGAGGTCTGGCGCTCATCCTGGGCGAGGTCGGGCAGAACTTCGCCGCCGGCATGACGGGCGGCGTGGCTTACGTCTTTGACCAGTACGGCACGCTCGATGCCCGTGTGAACCACGAGAGCGTTGAGCTTAAAGCCCCGACGGCCGGTGAGCTTGCGCAGATTCGTGCGCTCATCCAGGAGCACGTGGACGCGACGCAGAGCCCGCGCGGTATTAAGCTGCTCTACAGCTTTGAGACGATGAGCAAGCACTTTGTGAAGGTCATTCCAACCGAGTACGAGCGCGTGCTGGCGATTGTCGCCGCCGCCGAGGCCGTGGGCAAGACGCATGCGCAGGCCGAGGAGCTGGCGTTTGACATTGTGACCGGTCGCGCGAGTGTCGCGGATGTCGCTCGCTTCGATGTGGCGGGCGCCCGCCACCGCCAGCTCTGTTGCTTCGACCAAGAAGGAGGCGTAAGTGCCATGGGTAAGCCCGGTGCTTTTCTTGATATCGATCGCGTGACCCACGAGCTGCGCCCCGTGGAGGAGCGCAGCCGCGATTTCGATCCGCTGTACGTGGAGCTCGACGACGATGCGCGCCGTGCCCAGGCGAGCCGCTGCATGATGTGCGGTGTGGCGTTTTGTCAGATGGGCGCGAGCTTTGGCAAGGCACGCCCGAGCGGCTGCCCGCTGCACAACCTGATTCCCGAGTGGAACGAGCTGGTGTACCGCGGCCGCTGGGATGAGGCTGCCGAGCGCCTGTCGCTCACCTCGCCCATGCCCGAGTTTACGAGTCGCGTGTGCCCGGCGTTGTGCGAGGCCGCGTGCAACCTGGGTTCGGTCGATGGCCAACCCACGACGATCCATGACAACGAGCGTGCGATCAGCGACCATGAGTGGGCAAATGGCGGTCCGCGCCGCTTTGAGCCGGCAGGGGAGGATGCGCCCACGGTTGCTGTGATTGGCTCTGGCCCGGCTGGCCTGGTGGCTGCATGGGAGCTTGCACGTCGCGGTGCCCGTGTGACGGTATTTGAGCGTGACGACCGCCCGGGCGGCCTGCTCATGTACGGCATTCCCAACATGAAGCTCGAGAAGTCCGTGGTCGAGCGTCGCGTGGCACTTATGCACGAGCTGGGTATTGTGTTTGAGCTGGGTGCCGATGTGAACGATCCCAAGGTTGCTGCTAAGCTCGATGGCTTTGACGCCGTCGTGGTGGCTGCCGGCGCCCGCGCCCCGCGTGGGCTTTCTGCTGCGAACATTGATGCCCCGGGCGTGGTGTACGCCGTGGACTACCTGACGGCCTCGACCGTCTCGGTGCTCGATGGCGGCGAGCCTGTCGTCGATGCACGCGGCCTGGACGTCGTGGTCATCGGCGGCGGCGATACCGGTAACGACTGCGTGGGCACCGCGGTACGTCAGGGTGCGCGCAGCGTGCGCCAGTTTGAGTTCTTGCCGGCGGCGCCTGATGCGCGCGCGGCGAGCAACCCCTGGCCGCAGTGGCCCAACGTGAAGAAGACCGATTACGGCCAGCAGGAGGCCATCGCTGCCATGGGCGGCGAGATGCGCGCTTGGGGCGTGGATACGCTCGAGGTGCTGCTGGACAAGAAGGGCGCGGCCGCGGGCCTGCGCGTGGTCGATCTGGATTGGTCGGCTGGCAAGCCCGAGCGCATCGCGGGCTCCGAGCACGAGGTGTCGGCCCAGCTGGTGCTCATCGCCTGCGGCTTTACGGGCCCAGAGCACGGTGTGTTCGACGCCGTTGGCGTGCCCGTTGCCACTGCTGGTCGTCCGCTGCCTGTGATGGCCGCCGAGGGCTCGCATCTTGCGGCACGTGTCGACGGCGTCTCCGCGGATGCCGTGCCGGTGTATGTTGCCGGTGACGCCCGCAACGGCAGCTCGCTCGTGGTGAACGCCATGGCCGACGCCCTGGCCTGCGCAGCCGAAGTCGCCGAGGCGCTGGAGCTGTAAGGCGGCTGCCCACAATTGAATCGACAAGGGCTGTCCCCAACGGCCGGCCCAAAAGGAACGTCCCCAAGTGCCGGCAACTGGGGACGTTCCTTATGTGCCGGCATTCGGGGACACTCCTTGCGGGTTTGCGACCGATTTGCTCGTTTGTCGACGTACGGGTGTTCATTTGTCGACTTCTTGGGCTGTGGTCACCTGTTGTTTCTGTGGTGGCTACGGGCATCTGGCTCAAAAGAGCGGGTTGGAGGTCTATGTTTACCTGCGGTTTTGTTGCGGTGCGCATTTTCGATCAAGCATCCCGTCAAGTGTTTGGTCAGCAGTTGGTTTGCAGCCGGAGGCCTATTTTGTCCGTGTTGACAGTGGCTGCCCACCCTCCTCGTAAGCTCAAATTGAAGTTCATCAGTTTGAGGAGGATGCCGTGACTGACCACGTTTTAGACCGAGCGCATCTGGCCGAAGCCGTCGGCAACGATATTGCCGACATGGCCCATTTTTGGATGCTGCGGAAGTTTCAGTTTTTGGAGCCGGCGCGCGAGCAGTTTGAGATCATTGTCGACCCGTGGCTCAGCTATCGCACCGAGCCTTCGCAAAACGAAATCATGGCCTACAACATGGCATTTACCGATTGGCTGCTCTTCGAGCGCCCCTATCGCCATGGCAAGACGTTGCTCGAGCTGTATGTTGACGAGCCGCCGGCATCGCTTTCGCCTGCCTCGCTCAAGCGGCTCGAGCAGGTACGCGACACACAGTATTTCTCGCGCTTTGGCATTTTGGACAAGGATCCTGCGAACGGCATGGTTGCGCTGAAGGATACGCGCACCGACCGTCGCTTTGATGTCTACGACCCGCATATCGTGCAAAAGGAGCATTGGAGCGACGGCGCGATTGCGGTGCGCCTCGCCTGCGTCGACGATATCTGGCTGACGGCGGGGCAGCTCTACCTCTACGACATAGCGCGCCTGAGCGATACGGCGATCGATGGGCCGGGCGCGGTGCATCCGGAGGACCTGCGGGATGGCTTTGACACCTCGTGCATCAGTTTCTTTTTGCGCCTGGTCCGCGACATCATGGGTGCCCAGGGGCGCTACGTAAAGTCCCTCAACATCTACGAGCAGGAGTGGGAGTAGGGGATGGGCAGTTGTCGCCCGCCTTGCCTTCTGCCTTTCTGCCTTTATGTCTCGATCTGTAACGTTTAGGGACAAAAAACCGGTCTTCCTGTTACAGATCAAGACATTTGTCAGCGGAGGCAACAGCGGCGATGGTCCATTTGTCCGATGTGGTGGTGATGGAAGTGTCTAATACCGTTCTCAAACACAAGCATACGACTCGCAACACGCTGGCGCGGAACAGGATGCTCGCGCGGCTCACGGAGACGGCCAAGCAGGGTGCGCTGCTCGCAACGCATGACAATACCGAGCTCATGTGGCTGCGACGCCATGTTGGAACCGACGATATCGCGGAGCCCGAGCCGTACCTGTTCTGTTTTCAGCATGATTGGGATGCATTGACGCCGGCGGAGCGAGCGCTGAGGACTATCAAAGGGCTTGCGGAATTTCATCCCGATTGGGCGTTTTGGGGCTATGACGCGGCGCTTTTGTGGGGTTTGGAGGTGCCGAATGATCTGCTCGGGCCGCGTTTTCTTGTTAAGACGGGCTGTTCGATGACGTTGAACAGCGGGTGCAGGTTGTTGCGTCCGCAGATGGCGGGCGCGCTCGAGCGTGTTGATGGCGTGCAGGTGACGTCATTTTGGCGCACGGTGGAGGATTGCTTGCTTCGTGCGCCGTTCTCCTACGGGTTGGCGATTGCCGATTCTGCACTGCGGGCGAAAGGCGTTTCACGTGGGGATTTGTGCGAGCGCCTCCGCGCCGATTGCGAGGGCAGGCGAGGGTATCGCAGGGCACAGGTGATTGCGTCGTATGCGGACGGGATGTCCGAAAACGGTGGCGAGTCTCGGTTTCGAGCGTTCTTTATTGCATACGGCTTTCCGGTTCCGGAGTTGCAGGTGGAGTTTCGCGATCCGCTCGATTCGAGCCAGGTGTTTCGGATCGATTATTTTTGGCGGCTCGAGGACGGGACGTGTGTCATCGGCGAGCTCGACGGAAAGGTGAAGTACACCTTGCAGAACGGCGAGGGCCGGGAGTCGGTCGACCCATTCGTGGCAGAACGTCAACGGGAGTCTCATCTGACAATGCTCGGGCACAAGGTGCTTCGGTTTACGTTTGATGAGCTCAAGAATCCGGGGAAGCTGGTTGAGAAGATGAGGTTGGCGGGTATTCCGCGACGGCCCGATTTGGCTGAGGAGTGGAGACGTCAGTGGTATGGGCGCTGAGAGGTTTTGTCTCGATCTGTAACGTTTAGAAGTTGTTTGAGTTCGTAATTGTTACAGATCGAGACAAACCGGTGAAACGTCGACCGAATGTCTCGATCTGTAACATCAAGGGGCCCAATAACCCTGTATCTGTTACAGATCGAGACATTCCCCTGATGTTGCTGGGGTGGGACTGCAACGTATTCCGTCCCCCACATCCCCTCTTCCCTCCGTTAACCGATATGTCTGTGGCAATCGGGCTACACTGGATAATAATGGACAGATGTTCAAGTTTTCTGAGGGGGAGGAGCTCGATATGGCGTCTGCCGATCGTTCCACGTTGTTTATCAATGCGACCGTCCTGGATGGTTCGGAACATATGAAGCCGCAGCCCGATATGGCCGTGGCCGTCGAGCGTGGCATCATCACCTGGATGGGACCGAGCGCTGTGGCCCAAGCTCCAGCGGGGGCCGAGGTCATCGACCTGGCAGGGGCGTATCTCATGCCGGGCCTCATCAATATGCACGTACATCTGTGCGGTTCGGGCAAGCCGGTTTCGGCGGGCGATGCGGGCACGCTGATGAAGAAGCTCGATAATCCGGTGGGCCGCGCCATCGTTCGCCACATCCTCAAAGGCAGCGCCCAGCAACAGTTGGCAAGCGGCGTGACCACGGTGCGCGGCGCGGGCGATCCGCTGTTTGCCGATCTGGCCGTGCGCAACGCCATCGATGCCGGTAAGTATCAGGGTCCGCGTCTGGTAGCGCCGGGAACGGGCGTCACGGTGCCGGGTGGCCATGGCGCGGGGCTGTTCGCGCAGGTCGCCAATACCCCCGACGAGGCGGCCGAACAGGTGCGCGACCTGTATGCGCGTGGTGCCGACGTCATCAAGCTGTTCGTGACGGGTGGCGTGTTCGATGCAACCGAAGTAGGCGAGCCGGGCGTGCTGCGCATGCCGGTCGAGGTTGCCGCGGCGGCGTGCAAGGCGGCGCACGAGGTTAGCCTTCCGGTTATGGCCCATGTCGAGAGCACCGAAGGTGTGAAGGCCGCGCTTCAGGCCGGCGTCGATACGATCGAGCACGGCGCTCCGTTGACGCCCGAGATCCTGGAGCTGTACCGTGGCGCCGCGGGAACACAGCTCGAGGGGCGCGCGCCGAGCGTGACCTGCACGATCAGCCCCGCACTGCCGTTTGTACTGCTCAATCCGGAAAAGACCCATTCGACCGACACGCAAAAGAAGAATGGCGACATCGTGTGTTCGGGCATTATCGAGAGCGCTCGTGCGGCGCTGGAAGCCGGTATCAAGGTAGGCCTGGGCACGGATTCGAGCTGCCCGTTCGTGACCCAGTACGACATGTGGCGCGAGGTGGCCTATTTTGCCAAGTATGTCGGCGTGAGCAACGCCTTCGCGTTGCATACGGCCACGCAGGTCAATGCTGAGCTACTGGGCTTGGGTGACGAGACCGGTACGATCGAGTGCGGCAAGGCGGCCGACATTTTGGTGACGCGCGAGAACCCGCTCGATGACCTGTGCGCACTGCGTGAGCCGACGCACGTGATGTGTCGCGGCGATCTGGTGCGCAAGCTCAAGGTGAAGCACATTCTCGAGGTGGACGCCGAGCTCGACGCGATTATGGCCATGCCTGCCGACGCGCTTGCCGAGGAACTGGCCCGCGACGGTGTGGCGTAGACGAGACAAAGGGACAGCTCCGTTGCCGCATACAAAAAGCCGAGGTCTCAACACGAGGCCTCGGCTTTTTTATCGAACAAATACTTAAGATTTGGGACAAACAAACCTGATTTATTTGTCCCGCGTGCGGGCGCTAGGAGCGCGTTTCCATCTTGGCGTGGCACTTGGGGCAGGTGACGCGGATCTTGCCCTTGCCCTTGGGGACGGAGAGCATCTGGCCACAGTTGGGGCACTTGAGGTATGCCGTGGTCTTGCGACCCTTCCACATCTTCTTGGCCGTACGCTTGGCACGCTCAAAGTCTTCCTTACTGGTGCCGGCTGCGCGTGAGGTGCTAGCCGCTGCAGCGCCGCCGCCCAAGCTGGCGACGAACTTGCCCAAGCCGGGAACATTGGCGGTCGTGGCGACAAAGGCCTCGTTCTCCTTGCGACGTGCATCGATATTTTTGGACAGGCCGCGCAGCACGCCAATCGCGATTACGGCGATGGCGATCCAGCTGAGCCACTGGATACGAGCCATCGAACCGATCATGGCGATGATAATGCCTGCGAAGCCCATCACGATGGTGAGTTCGTCCGCGCCATTGCGGCCCTTCATAAAGTCATTCATGCAAATTGCCTTTCATTCGATATGCCGCACGCCTTTATACCCGATTTAGAGCAAGGGGGACAGGTTAATCTGCACCAATGTGGTGCAGATTGACCTGTCCCCGGAACACCAAGACGGTGCAAAGAAGTCTGTCCCCAATGCCCCAATTACTTGGAAAGTTTGTCGACGACGCGTTCGATTTCGGCGAGTTTGGCGGCTTTGAGGTCTTCGTCGCCCGATTCGATTGCCGAAGTCACGCAGCCCTCTATATGCGCCTTGAGCACGTCGGCGTTAATGCGCGCGAGGAGCGCCTGTGTTGCCATGAGCTGCGTGGAAATATCGACGCAATAGCGGTCCTCCTCGACCATTCGCAGGATGCCGTCGATCTGTCCGCGTGCCGTCTTGAGCATGCGGGTCACCGATTTATGGTCTGCCATCATGGCGGGTCCTCGTTTCTGGTCGATCTTCCGGATGCCCCCGTCAGTTGCGGTGAAATACGGACCGTTTAAAGGCCTAGGGCGGCACAACAGTCCGTATTTCACCGCAACTTCTGAGGATTGAGTAGGCGGTGTCTGCTACGCAGCGGTCACGGATAGGGCGTGGAATTTCTCGCCCGCGGCCTCGACGGCGGCGGCGAGCTGCTCGGCGGTCACGGTGTCGGCACACTCCACCTGGACGGTCTGGGTCTCGTGATCGGCGTCGGCGTCGGTCACGCCGGCAACGTTGAGCAGTGCCGTCTCGACAGTAGCGTCGCAGTGGCCGCACATGAGGCCGGAAGTCTTGATTGTGTAACGCATGGATATTCCTCTCTGTTGTGTCGGCTTTCCCAGGCACCCGACCTTGACCTTCAAACCGTCGCTCGCGTACCAAAGTACGCGTCGCTCCTCTTTCAGGTCAACCTCGGGCATCTGGAAAACCCGTTCTAAATGGACTGAATGGTGAGCCTATTTTGCCACTTTCGGCTTAAAGGTTCGCAGGCGCAGCGCATTGGACACGACGCAGACACTCGACAGGCTCATGGCCGCGGCGCCGAACATCGGCGAGAGCTGCCAACCCGTGAGGGGGAAGAACACGCCCGCGGCGAGCGGAATGCCGATGCCGTTGTAGAACAGCGCCCAGAACAGGTCCTGCTTGATGTTGCGAATTGTGGCGCGCGACAGCTCGATGGCGCGGGCGACGTCCATGAGGTCGCTGCGCATGAGAACCACGTCGGCGCCCTCCTTGGCGATGTCGGCGCCGGTGCCGATAGCAAGGCCCACGTCGGCGCGCGCCAGGGCGGGGGAGTCGTTGATGCCGTCGCCTACCATGGCGACCTTGCCGCCCACATCCTGCAGCTCGCGGACGTGGCGCTCCTTGTCGGCAGGGAGGACGTCGGCGATGACCTGTTCGCTGCTCAGCCCCACGCGGCGGGCGATGGCCTCGGCCGTCACGCGGTTGTCGCCGGTGAGCATGCGCACGTCGACGCCAAGCGAGCGCAGTGCGGCGATGGCCCCGGCGCTTGTCTCCTTGACCTCGTCCGCCACGGCGATGGTACCGACAAGCTCGCTGTTCTTGGCAAAGAACAGCGGCGTCTTGCCCTCGGCCGCGAACTGTTCGGCAAGGCCGGCGGGAACCTTCGCGCCCAGCTCGTCCATCAGACGTACGTTGCCGGCGGCGATGACATTCTGCCCCTCGCGTGCCGTAACGCCTCGCCCGGGCACGGCGGCAAAGTCCTCGACCATGCGCGCGACGATCCCGCGCGTCTCGCACTCGGCCATAATCGCCTCGGCCAGCGGGTGCTCGCTTGAGCGCTCCAACGCGGCGGCCAGCTTGAGCAGCGCCTTTTCGCTCATGGCGGGCGAGCCGTCAGCGCGCGTGGCTACTACGATATCGGTCACAGCAGGCTTGCCGCGGGTGACGGTGCCCGTTTTGTCGAGCACCACGGTGCCCACGCTGCGCAGGTTCTCCAACGCCTCGGCGCTCTTAAACAGAATGCCCATCTCGGCGCCCTTGCCGGTGCCGACCATAATGGCGACGGGCGTGGCCAGGCCCAGCGCGCACGGGCAGCTGATTACCAGCACGGCCACGGCGGAGGTGAGCGCTTCGTTGATGCTTCCGGTCAGCACCATCCACGCCACAAAAGTTACGGCAGAGATTACAAACACCACGGGCACGAACACGCCGGCGACCTTGTCGGCCATGCGGGCGATGGGCGCCTTGGTGGCGTTGGCGTCCTCGACGAGCTGGATAATCTTGGCGAGCGACGTGTCGGCGCCCACACGCGTAGCGCGGAAGGTAAACGATCCGGTGCGGTTGACGGTGGCGGCGTTGACGGTGTCGCCGGCGGTCTTCTCCACGGGGATAGACTCGCCGGTCAACGCACTTTCGTCCACGGCCGAAGCGCCCTCGAGTACGACGCCATCGACAGGGATGGACTCGCCGGGGCGCACACGCAGCACCTGGCCGGGCAGAATGGCATCGACGTCGACGGTGGCCTCGCTGCCGTCCTCTGCCACGACGGTCGCGGTCTTGGGTGCTAAGTCGATGAGCGCCTCGATAGCGCCGCCGGTCTTGGACTTGCTGCGCGTCTCGAGGTATTTGCCCACGGTGACGAGCGACAGGATGGTGCCAGCGCTCTCAAAATACAGGTTGTCCATGCTCGTCATCATGGCCTCGTGCACCTGAGCTGCGGCTAGCTGGTCGGCCATGATGAACATGGCGTAGAGCGACCAGGCGATGGAGGCGGTGGCGCCCACGGCAATAAGGGCGTCCATGGTGGGCGCGCCGTGCGCGAGCGATTTAAACCCGTTGATAAAGTACGCGTCGTTGACGTAGACGATGGGGATGAGCAGGACGAGCTCGGTGAGCGCGAGTGTCATGCTGTGGGTATGGTCGGTGAAAATACCGGGCAGCGGCCAGCCGAGCATGTGCCCCATGCCTATGTAGAACAGTGGGATGAGGAATACGATCGAGATGATGAGGCGGGTGCGCATGGCGGAGGCGGCGGCCTCCAACTTTTTGGTGGGTGATTCCATATGGGCGGCGCCGGACCTGGCTTGCACACTGCCGTTTGAGCCGGCGGCACCGGTGCCCGCGTCGACGGGTGAGGCCGAGTAGCCCGCGCGATCGACGGCGGTGCAGATGTCATCGGGGGTGACCTGCGCGGGGTCGTAGTCGACCAGCATGGAGCCGGCAAGCAGGTTGACCGCGACGCTTTGGACGCCGTCGAGCTTGCTCACGGCGCGGTCCACATGCGCCTGGCAGGCGGCGCATGTCATGCCGCCCACGTCGAACTTATCTTGAGCCATGGCTTCTCCTTTCTGTGGTTCGGTGTTGAAAGTGTTAACCTGCCGATACTATACACCCATACCCCCTGGGGGTGTATAGTGGAGATTGAAATGTATGCCATTCTGTTATTGGCCGAGGTGATAGCCAGGTCGGCGGACCGTAGCCGGTCTAATGTCTCAATCTGTAACAACTAGACCCGTTTTTGTCGAGTAACTGTTACAGATCGAGACAAACCATTCGAGGGTAACCCGAACATCTCGATCTGTAACAGTAAGACCGATATTTGGGTCCTAGTTGTTACAGATCGAGACAATCTCGGAGCAGATGCCCCGGCTATACAACGTAAAACGCCGGGGCGCCCGCGAGATGGGCACCCCGGCGCATGCTGAGCAGGGTTTGCGAAGCAGTGGGAGGGAGGAGAAGCCGTCCTCCCGAAATCCCTACTCCTGACGACGTTTCTTGTCGGTTAGGAAGACGCCGGCGGCTACAAGCACGACGCCTCCGATGACAAACGTCTCACCGGCGAGCGCAGCTTTGTCGCCCGTGGTGGGAAGTGCCGAGTTGGCGGCCGTCTTGGCGTTGCCGGTAGACGGCTTTCCAGCAACCGGCTTAGCGGCAGCCTGCGTGATCTTGGCCTGCTCGGCCTTCGCTGCCTCTTGCTCCTGGCGGGCGATCTCGTCCTTCAGGGCTTGCTCGGCGGCTACGCGTTTTGCCTTCGCCTCGTTGTAGACATTGAGCGCCGCGGTGTAGGCGGGCGTCGCAGCATCAAGGTCTGCCTGAGCGGCATCAAGTGCGGCCTTTGCGTTATGTTCTGCCTGCTTGGCGGCGACGCACTTGGCAAAGAGGGCATTGAGCGTATCGTTCGCGTTTGCATCGGAGCCGGTTGCGATGCCGTTTTCGACATTGACGGACTTGAGCTTTCCGAGAGCGGCGGCAGCGGCGTCCGGTGCGGCCTGAGAATTCTCGACCGCCTGCTCGGCGTTCGCTACGGCATCATTCGTCGCACTAAGAGCAGTTTCGGCCGCAGTCACTGCTGCGTCGGCGTCCTTCTTGGCTGCCTCGGCCGTGGCGAGATTATCGGCCGCGTTGTTCAACGCATCGGCATGTGCCTGCTTTGAAGCAAAGTCGTTTTCCGCCGTGGTCAGATCGCTCGCGGCGTGCTCCGCGGTCGCTGCCTTGGCCTCGACGCCGTCCTTGGCGATAGTGAGGGCCTGCTTCTTGGCAGCCGCGTCGCGCTCCGCCTTTTCAAGAGCGCTCTGGGCAGACGTCTGAGCCGCCGTGGCTTCATCGAGCGTTTGATGGGCCTTGTCAGCCTTCTCCTGGGCCGCAGCAACATCGGCAGAATACTTGGCAAGTTCCTTCCTTGCATCTTGCAGAGCCTGCTGCTTTAAGAGAGCCTCTGCCTTGGCGTCATCAACCTTCTTCTGACTCTGAGCGGCTTGCTCTTGCGATGCCTTAAGCTCGGCGCGCTTCTGGTTGACGACCTGCTCTGCGGGCGCCACGTTGCTTTGGGCGGCTTTAACCTGGTCTTCGGCTTCGGCAACTTTTCCGTTTGCCTTGGCGAGATTCTGCTCTGCTTGAGCGACCTCGGCAGCGGCACCTGCCACGTTGCCATTTTCGGTGGCAAGGTTGCTGTTCGCGGTATCAACGCCTTCTCGCTTTTGAGCGACGAGGGTCTCTGCTGCCTTTACGGCATCGGCTTTCGATGCCGCTGTGCTGCGCTTTTGCTCAAGGTTCGCTTTTGCAGCGGCAAGGTTTTCGCTGGCCTTGGAGAGACTCAGCTGATACTGATCAAAGAGACTCTCGAGTTCATCGATTGAATATTCTTTCTCGTACGAACCGTAGTTGTCGTCAACCTCCAAGATGTAGGTATATGAGAGATGAGTTCCTCGAGAATTAATGCCGTATCCCATGGTTTTGGCGTCAGGCTGTACGATATTCAAATAGTGGCCGACGGTGCCAAAGCCTACCTTTTGCTCTCCGAATTCGGTGCCGTGGCTCCAGAAAGTATCCCAAGCATCTTTGGGGGCAATTTCGCCAAGGCCGGCTTTCGCTGCGGCCTGGTCAAATATATTCTTTTCCTCATCAACCCACTGGTGTGCGACATTTCTTTTCAAGTCATAGTTCCATGCGGCATTTTCGAATCGCGCATAGTCTGAATGGTCTAGCATGGCGTCTGAGTAATTGGAGTTCGACTGAGCAATTGCCATCTGCTCGGCCGTCACCTTAAGCTCGCTAAGGCCGACGCTTTTGCGATATTCATTAATCTCGCGCAGCTTGCCAAACGAAAGCTTGGCGTTGTCGAGTGACGTGCCGTCCTTTTTATCGCCGATGGTCGTTGGGTTTAAGTCGCTTTGCTTATAGATGATGTCTGCAGCATCGTTGGCACCGATGAATTGGTAAAAGCCGATGACGCTCTGCGCCTCCGCCGTCGTAGCCTTATCGGCTGCCGCCTTGCACGTATCGTATGCTTTCTGTGCATCGACAACGGCTTGATCGGCGGCCGCCTGGTTTGTCTTGGCAGTTTCGAGCGCCTTGTCTGCTTGCTCCTTCTCGGCTTTTGCCTGGTCGACTTGTTTCTGAGCGGCCTTTGCCTTCTCCAGCTCGGCAGCATGCACCTGCTTTGCCGAGGTCAACTCCGATTGCGCCGCATCGGCTTTCGCCTGGGCTGCCGTTACATCATTTTCGGCTGCTGCGACTGTCTGCTTCTTGGCTTCGAGCTCGCTTTCGGCACCGGTGAGGGCGTCCCGCTTGGATGCAACGTCACTATTTGCCTGAGAAAGACCTGCTTCGGCAGCCGCCTGCTGCTGCTTCGCCTGATCGAGTGCGCTTCGGGCGGCATCGACCTTTGCCTGAGCGGCGTCATACTCCGGGCTCTCGGCGCCTGCCTTTGCGGCTGCCAAATCGGCTTGCGCGCTGTCATACGCTGCCTGTGCCGCGACTACCTTACCATCCGCGGCGGTCTTTGCCTGCTGAGCGGAAGCCAGCGTGCCTGACGCCTCGTTGTAAGCGCTCTGCGCGGCGCTCCGAGCCTGCTGGGCATCGGCGAGTGCGGAGTCGGCAGCGGTTTTTGCGGCCTTTGCCTGGTCAAGAACCTTCTGGGCATCTGCGGCAGACTGCTCGGCGGCCTTGATTTCCTCCGGCGTTGCGTTGGCGGCTGCCTTCTGGGCTTCCTCAAGCTTGGCCCGTGCGTCGGCTGCCGCCTGCTTTGCGGAGTCGAGTGCCTTCGTCTTGCTTTCGGCATCGGCCTTGGCCGTGTCGAGCTTGCTCTGGGCATCCTTTAACGTGGCGCTGGCGCTGTTGGCCGCCTTGACGCTTTCATCGAGTTGACGGGCGTATTCGGCACGCGCGGCGGCTTCTGCCTGCGAATTGTCGGAGACGGAAGCGTCGTAGGCAGTCTGGGCGTTGTCGCGGACCGTCTGCTTTTCGGTATAGGGGGCAACCGCCGTGTCGTAGTCGGACTTGGCTTCTGCCTCGGCAGCCTTTGCGGCGTCGATTGCGGCCTGCAAGTCGGCAATTTTCTGGGCGTTCGTCTTTACTGCGGAGCCTGCCGCCTCGCCGGCGTGGGCGGCGAGCGGGGACATGATTGCGTCCTGTGCCGTGGTGTCGCTCAGATCGTTGGCAAATGCCGAGAACGGGGCGAGCAACGACGAGCCGGTCATTGCGATGGTGGTGGCTGCGGTGACGGCGAGTCGCGCGGTCTTGTGACCCGCGAATGCGCGATGGGGCTCGGCGCCGACTGAGACTTCCAAGTGTTTAGGTGCGTACTTTGCCATTTCTTCTCCCAACCGTTGAAGGGGTACCTATGACAATTCGTACGTTACGACCGCCGAAAGGGTTTCTGTTGCGCAACATTGGCAAGAAAATATCGATACACTTGAGTCACATTTATGAGTCGAAGTTCTCGGCAAGCTAATGTCTCGTTCTGTAACATCTAGCAGCAAATATGACCTCTAACCGTTACAGATCGAGACAATTGCCGGGGAGGGGTCCCGTCACGGCAAGACGCCCGCTCTCTAGATACAGAATCCGGGGATCACACAGGTTCGTTTGTTTGGCTTGTCCGCAGGCGTTGCGTACGTAAAGACGTCGCCGTCGTGTCCAACGCGATTCAAATAGAGCGTGCCTTCGGTCTCCGATGAGTCGGGGCTCACCGTGCGCTCCCACCAGCAGGTGTCCTTGCCCTTCCACTGGCGGACCATCGTCTCGTTCGTGGAATACGGGCTCACCTTGAGCTCGCGGAAGAGCTGATACTCCTTGCCCTCGCCGTTGTAGATGTCTGCCAGGTAGTGATAGTCCTTGGCAAACGAATCGGGCGGTTGCGTACCGCACGGCTCGACCATGGCGGGCAGCCAAAGGGTTGCGGGCAACTCGCTCAGACACGATGCACTGTTGGCGGCGCCCACATTGTTCGAGACCTTCTTGACCCCTTTAATGAGTGCGCGCAACTCGTTGGGCAGCAGCTTAAGGCCGTCGCCGTTGAGCCATTCCCGCAGCTCGCAATCTGCCCAGCCGGCGCTCGGCGGTTCAGCCGCAGCGTTGCGCTCGGCAATACCCGCATCGAACAAAAACGTCAGTCCGGCCTTGCCCGTCCCGTCCAGAAGTTCATCGTGGCGGATGCCCACAAGCTGCGCGCCAACCTGCAGCCCGTTGGTGAGCGTGACACGCTTGGTACACGGATAGGGGATACGCCCATCGGCATCGAGCAGGTGATAGCGCTGGGCAATCTCGCGTGCCTCGCTACGGGTCTCGGCGGCCTTAATCTTGAGCGAAATCTCCTGCAGCTGATCCCAGGCGTAGTCGTCAAGCGTACCGCGGATGCCGTCCAGGTAGTCGGGGATGCCAAAGCCATGGGTTGCCGCGCCAACGACGCTGAGCCCCGCAACGACTGCAACGACGCCACCGATAATAAACCGGCGGCGGGTCATGGCATCGTGCCGGGCCTGCACCAGAATCTCTCGCGCGCGCTCGCCGGCGACGTCGACCTTAAGGTGCGTACCGGAGTCGATGTCGATTGCGGCGTCACTGCCTGCGCCCTCGCGGCCCTCGGATTCGGCGTCGGTGAGGTATGTCGAGAGCACCTCGAGCATCTGCTGCTCGGTAGGGCGATCGCACTGCTCGACTGAGAGACCCTTCATGATGATTTGGACGAGCGCTTCATCGCTCTCGCAGCGCGGCTCGAGCGCTGCCGGCTTGGTCTTGGTCTTTACGAGATAGAACGAGCCGGTTGCAGCGGCGTCCGTCGACTCAAAGTCAAACGGTTTGCGACCGCTGTAGAGCTGGTACAGAATGCTCGAAAGCGCATAGACATCGATTGCCGGCGAACGGCGAAGGGCCGCGATGCCTTCGATATCCTGCGTGAGCATCTCGGGCGCGGCGTATGCGGGCGTGGCAAAGCGCCAGATGTCGGCGCGCCGGGTGATCGTGTCGTCGCCGAGAGCCATGGTCGCGGAGCCCATGTCGATGAGGCAGGGGTCAAAGGAACAATCAGCAATCTGCTGCTCGAGCGTTCGGCTAGTGGTGCGGAACATGATATTGGCAGGCGACAGGTCGCGATGGATGATCGGATTCACGAGGCCTTGGGTCATCAAGAGCGCACGAAGCACGGCGTTTCCGACGGCGGCGACCATCTGGGTGGTCAGCCCGCCCGAGGCGTCGTGCGGAAGCAGGGGCAGCGCCTGCTTGAGTGAGGTGCCCTCGACCCACTCCATGAGGATGAGCGGGTCGTCCTCGCATGAACCGTAGCCATAGACGCGCGGAAATCCGCGCAGGTGCGAGACGGTATACAGATGACGGTACTCCTCGAACAGCGCGGCGGTGTTGGCCAGGTGAGCGGCCGATTGCTCGGCGGAGCGGTCGGGGGCTTGGCCGGAAAGGACGGCGTTGTCCTTGAGTAGCTTGACGGCAAAGACCTCGCCGCTCGTGTTGGTCGCGCGCAGCACGTGCCCGATGTTGCCGTTGTTGCGGTGGGCCGTCTGGAGAATAAGCGTCATAAACCGACGCTTGGCCTCGTCCTCGGCGCTGGGGTCGACCGCCACGGCGGTGTCGAACGTGTCAAGACGGATGAGTTTGTCGCCATAGGCGCTATCGGTAGTATCCATGGCGTTCCTTTGTCTGGCATGGGTTGCCGCACGTATACGTGAGCAGTGCGGATATCGGTAAAGTACCATGATAGCCGCACTGCCCACGTATACCGCTGTGCATTGTCGTTTACGACGCAGAAGGTAGAAGACGAAAGACGGACGGCGACCGTCTTTTGATCGCCGTCCGCGCTAGTCCACAATGACAAGGAATGTCGTGTAGAGACCCAGATGGAGCCTGTCGCTGTTTTCGATTTCCACTGGGGGATAGACTTTGCCGGGCTCTCGTTGGTCGCGGGGCGGCTCGATTACGATATCGCCGTCACCCGCGCCCGATTCGAGCACTGTGCTATTGGTCGACCCAAGGCCCTGGGCGTACCAGTGCTCACCCTCGAGCCAAATGCGAAGATGCTCGCGCGAGGTGTCGGCGCCTACATCGGTGATGCTGGGCGAGGTTTTGGGCAAAGAACCAATCACGGTGCCGTGCGGATTGCGTGTGAGGGGATGGATTTGCATGTCGGCGCAGTTGTCGGCATGGGTTCTGAGCAGACCGAGGTTGGGGGCGACGGTGCGCGGCTGCTCCAGGCTGCTCATAAAGCCACGTCCGACGGTAGTTTCGGTGGTGCCAAAGTGCTCGCCCGTCTTGCTGTCGCAAAAGCGCTCGACGGTGGCCACGCCCTGAACGGGATCGGCGAGCGCCCCCGTTGCCACAAAGAGCATAAGGTAAAGCGTGCTTTTCTCGCGCACGGCATTGCCGTCAAAGTTGTCGATGCGATTGAGGGCATTTGCATATAGGCGGCTGTCCAGCTTGTAGCTGGTGAGAGCCGACATCATTTCGTTGGCGGCCGGACCGCGATAGTGCTCGGCGATTGCCCGATAAGCGGACTCGCCGCCGCCGAGCTTGCTGCAGATTGCCGCGGAAAGGTTGAGCGTGGTGACGGTAAAGTCGCTGTAGATGGCGGGCGCGCACTGGTCAGGCTTGCGATGGACGATGTAACGGGTGAGATACGAGCGGTTGGAAGAGCATTTCTCGAGCAGGGTACTGCCGAGATAAGAGTTTCCATTGATGAGCATTCGGGCGATCTCGAGATGTTTAAGACCGCCGAACGAGCGAATATCGTTATAGAGGACCGAGCAAGGCGTCTCTGCTGCCACGGATACCTCCTTTGATTGCTTCCTAGCCAATATGGCGATAGGAATTAATGGCCCCCGGTGGGCGACGTATTAAATGGCTGCGCAATATATAGCGTAACCAAAGCAACATTATAGGCCACATGTTCGAAATTGCAGGAGGACTGAGAGATTTGGTTTGGACTGGACGGAAATCCCCCTCTGTCTTGATCTATAACAATTAGGGCCGATTTTACTCGTTAACTGTTACAGATTGAGACAATCAGCCAGGCCCGCCCCGTCCGCCTCGTCATCTGTGGTTTACGTGGGGGCATACGGAGTACGGGTATACTAACCGGCGGCGAATCTGCTCCATCGCTTAGAGCTGCTGCGTCTGGACGGCGCGTGATAGGGCTGCCAAAGCGATCGCCAGCGTGCTGAGCAACGTCCTCTCTGTGCGCACCCGTTTTTGTATGTATTAGCGCACTACCAAGCACGCCCGCGCGGCCGCATGCCGTGCCCATTGCGCGTGCAGATAAGGAACAACAACATATGCGTAATTCTGTATCCGACGTTACGGACGCCGAGATTCTGGACGAGGCCCGCGAGGCCATGACCCAGGCTGCCTTCGATGCCGCCGATGAGGCCAATGCTGCCCAGGCCGTCGAGTCCGCTACCGAGAGCCTGCCCGCCTTTGACGAGCTGGGACTTTCGGACGAGATGCTTCGTGCTATCGAGAATCTGGGCTACACGGCGCCGACGCCCGTGCAGGCCGGCTCGATCCCTGTGGTGCTCGAAGGCCGCGACCTGCTTGCCGCCGCTCAGACCGGCACCGGCAAGACGGCCGCCTTTTTGCTGCCGACCATGAACAATCTGGAGCACATCGCTCCTCCCAAACCCGTGCGCGAGTGCGGTGGCCGCAACCGCCGTCGCGGTGCCAAGAAGCCCGAGGGCAACGGCCGCGGCCCCGTGATGCTCGTCATCACCCCTACGCGCGAGCTTGCCCAGCAAATCGACGAGGTCGCAAGCAAAATCGCCGACGTCACCGGCCATGTTGCCGTGACCGTCGTGGGCGGCGTGAGCTACAAGCCGCAGACCGCGGCACTTAAGTACGGTTGCGACATCCTGGTCGCAACGCCGGGCCGTCTGGTCGATCTGATCGAGCAGGGTGCCTGCCACCTGGGCGAGGTCAAAGTGCTGGTACTCGACGAGGCCGACCGTATGCTCGACATGGGCTTTTTGCCCGCCGTCCGGCGCATTGTGCGCGAGACGCCGGCCGAGCGTCAGACGCTGCTGTTCTCGGCGACCCTCGACGAGGAGGCCGTGGGCGAGATCACCGACCTGGTGAGCGACCCGGCCCGCGTGGAGATCGCGCCCGCCACGTCGACCGCCGACACCGTCGACCAGTTTGTGTTCCCGGTGTCCATCGAGGCCAAGAATAACCTGTTGCCCGAGTTCCTCAAAAAGGAGGGCCCGGAGCGCACCATCGTCTTTATGCGTACCAAGCACCGCGCCGACAGCTGCTGCCGTCGTCTGGAGCGCAAGGGCATCAAGGCCGCCGCGATTCACGGCAACCGCAGCCAGGCTCAGCGCGAGCGTGCCCTTTCGGCCTTCCGCGACGGTACTGTCGACGTGTTGGTGGCAACCGACGTGCTCGCCCGCGGCATCGACATCAGCGACGTGCGCTACGTCGTGAACTTTGACGTGCCGGCCGAGCCGACCGACTATATCCACCGCATTGGCCGTACGGGCCGCGCCGGCGAGCTGGGCTGGGCCATTACGTTTGTGACCGAGCAGGACGTCGACGAGTTCTACGAGATCGAGAAGCTCATGGACAAGACGGCCGATATTTACGAAGCCGGCGACCTGCACGTGGGTCCCAACCCGCCCGCCGTTGACCCCGAGCGCGATCCTGCTGCCTTTAAGGTGAAGAAGAAGACCAAGCGCGGCAAGTCCAAGAGCAAGAAGAAGCTTGAGCAGACGCGTCGCGACGGCAAGCGCAACGGCGATGACTACGGCGATGTGGCCGGTCGTTCCAACCGCGGTCGCGACGAGCGCCGTGGCGATGGCGAGCGTCCGAGCCGTCCCAAGCGCGGCGGCAAGACCCGCGTGCGCGAGGGCGTTCAGGCTCGCGTGGACGAGGCTGTGGAGAGCGTGGCCCGCGAGGTGGCTGCCGAGGAGCGCGGCGGTGCTGCTGCCGCCGAGCAGGCGCCGCGCGGCAACCGTGCCGAGCGCCGTGCCAAGCAGTTCCAGGGCGAGGCACATCGCCGCCGT
>CABVCF010000016.1 GCA_902496775.1 uncultured Collinsella sp. | reverse complement strand
TATTTCTCGTTTGCAAGACAGTTTGTCAACGGCATGATTTCGCTCAGGCAATTGCAGCGCATTATGTTTTTGGGGGATTTGGGCATTCAATATGCGCTTATGAGTGAGCGTGCGTTCTCGGCGATTAGGTTCCGCGATTGGAAGCAGGCTTCGGGGCCTGAGTATTATCCCAAGCGTTTTGAGCGAGAGCAGAATGCTCGACGCAAAAATTTGGATACGGTCAATGGGTTCGATTCCGAAGGTATCGACATTAGGGATTTAATGGCAGGGAGGGTTGATTTAAATGATCCAAGAGTTAACAGATCGTGGGCCGAGTAGGACATATCCCGTCTACTACCTCGAGGATGCAATGAACAACCTCGGCGACTGCTTTGACTATGCCGTTAACGATTATGGAGCAGAAGGATCGGAAGTTGCGGAACTCTTTTGCCTGAGCGGCGTAGCTCGCGAGTTCGAACGCGGCAACGCATGGGTAGTGTCGGGAAAATCGGGCGTTGAGCTGTTCGCGCTCATTGCCGAAAGGTCCGGCTATCAATCAAGGCCGATGCCAAATCGAACCTACCGATTCGAAAAGACACCGGAATATTGGACAGGCTGGATATTGGCATACCTTCAGTGGCGCCTAGGAGAGTCTTTCGAAGATTTGCTGCATGTCGTTCCATTTGATGTGCTACGCAGTCTGTACTACCCCTGGCACGAAGCCTCGGAGGAACGTGTGGCTCGCCTCGTCTGCGATATGGCGAAGAAAGCGTCCAGGCAAACAAAACTTGCGTTAGCAAGAAAGAAGCTTAAGAAAACCCAACAAGACCTGGCATACGAATCAGGCGTATCGCTCCGCTCAATCCAAATGTACGAACAGCGCCAACGAAACATCAATGAAGCTTCGGTAACAAGCGTAAGAGCCATAGCAAAAGCCCTCCACTGCAACATCGAAGATCTCCTAGAGCCAGTCTTCGAATACAAAGAAACCAGCGCCGCCTAAACCAATATATTGCCAAGGTTTGTATCTAGTAAGCGCTCCTTACCAGCAAGAGTCCCTACCAATAGATAGCGGCTTAAAGGGCCGAAATCGTATGAATGGCATTGCGACTTCCAAATGGGTGACTGCTGCTTGAAAAGCTATAGAAATAGGGGCCGATTTAACGGCCCCAAGCATCGCATAAATGGCATATACGTTTTATCAACTATTTCTTGTTTTTAACCCATTTGCAGATACGCCAAATAAGCACTCCGACGAGAATCCAAACGAGAGCGATCATAATGTCTGAGCGTGCAGGAATTGGGATCATTGAACTTCCTCAATTGATGTGAGTCTAGTTTGCATAGGTGTGGAGCGTGCTGCCTTCCATGGTCGCTTGCAACACGGCGATACCGGACGTCATCCCCATCGATTCATAGTTGAGTCGATATGTCGCCTGTTTCGAGTTCCATATAAAGGACTCGTTAGTTACCGTACAGCCGATAGTCGTATAGTTTTGTCCCCAAGCGCTGGTAATGAGCGAGTTCGCTATCTTGATCTTGAATTCGCGATAAATAAAAGGACTGTTGTAATAGATAGTCCAAGTTCCAGATGCGTTGTTGTAGTAACTGTCCCATATCAGGCTGGGCTCATTGGTTTTTTTAATTCCTATTACTGCAACGGTCCCATCCTTAAGCTTGATTTGATGAGACTGCTCGGGACCTTTCGTTAAATCAAAATCTTGGGTTGCGCCAGAAATTGCGACAGCATCGCTTTCTGCAGCATAAGCAGTCGAAGGGCTAAACGAGAAACATATCGGTAATATCAAAAGTATCGAGAGGAAAAACGAAGCTTTGAGTGTGCGTAACACTTTGACCACCTCCATACTGCGATGCCTAGTTAAATAGTAGCATAGATAAACAGTTTATTATGTAACTTAAAAAGCCCCTTTCTGCCCGGCGCCCCTTCAAAGCGTGGGTTCCTGTAGACATCCTCAGCAAGGTAAACGCAGGGATGGTCGGGGTGTTCCCCTCAAAATTATTCCGCAGCGCGAAGGCCTCTCGTCTGTGGCTCCGTTGGAGCACAAGATTAAATCAGCGAATGCGATTATCCTTTCGACGAATTGCCCCGTCGCGCGAAGCGCACGACGGGGCAATTCATGATCGAGGACGTTTTCAGGGGAAGCCCCAAGGGGGCCGGTGAGAGCAATGAGGCAGGGCGCTACAGGTACTCGATTTGAGCGCCTTCCGTGTCGCACGTCAGAATATACGTATCACACTTGGGGAACTGCTCACGCAGTTTGACCTGTAGGAACTTTGCCACGATGGTGTCGTCAGTCACGGCCATGAGGGTCGAGCCGGAGCCACTGATCCAGATGGTCTTGGCGCCTCCGTTAAGGCAGGTGTCGCGCACGGCGTTGTAGTCGGGGATGAGGCGGCGGCGATAGGGCTCCTGGATGCGGTCGTCGTTGGCGGCAGCAATCAGGTCAAGGTCGCCGGTCTCCAGGCCGCGCGTCATGCCGGCGATGCGGCCCATTTGCCATACGGCGGTGGAGAGTGGAATCTCCTGCGGCACGACCTTGCGCGCCTCGCTCGTATGTACCTCGTAGGGCGGAATCACGGTAATAAAACGCAAGCGATCGCTCACCTCGTAGCGCAGGCATTGGGGGAGCGAATCGGTCGGCGTAAAGGAGCAGACGGCGCCGCCAAGGATGGCGGGAGCGACGTTATCAGGATGCCCCTCGACTTCGGTGTCATAGCGCAGGCACTGGGGGAGCGAATCAGTCGGCGTAAAGGAGCAGACGGCGCCGCCAAGGATGGCGGGAGCGACGTTATCGGGATGGCCCTCGACCTCGGTGGCAATGCGGACGAGCTCGGCGCGGTCGACAGTGTGGCCTGTCAGTGCGGCGGCGGCCATAATGCCGGCGACGACGCAGGTGGAGCTGGAGCCCAGGCCGCGGGCGACGGGCACGTCGGTCTGGATGTCGATGGCAACGGGGAAGGCCGGCTCGCCCCATGCGGCCAGCGCATCGACAAAGCTCACATAGACCAGGTTATTCTCGTTTTGGAACTCCTTGGGGCAGCCCGTGATGGTGAGCTTGTCGGCGCGCTCGAAGGTGAAGTGCGAGTAGAGGCTGACGGCCATGCCGAGGGTGTCGTAGCCGATGCCTAGGTTGGCGCTGGTTGCTGGGACGGTGATTTTGATCATGTGGGTCCTCCTGGGCGGGTCTGGCCGTTTAGTTCGCTGCTCGGGCAGTCCTGGCTCGCTCGGAAAGCACATTAAGTGCTTTCCGGCTCGTGCGGAACTCGCGACGAACTAAACGGCCAGACCCGCTCGCATGCTCGTCATTATCCCGAAAGCTAAATAAAAAGAAGGTGCGCCGGCTTTCGCCGGCGCCTTATAAGGGGTTTTAGTTGGTAGTCATCTTTTTTGCTGCAGACTCGACGTAGTTGGCCATGTCGGCTACGTCGCAGACGTCTTCGAAGCGGACAGGCTTGGACTCAAGCTCGGCGAGTTGGACCGGGGCGACCGTGTTGGTGGCCTGCTCGAGTACACGCATAGCCTCAAAATCATCCTCGGGAACGTCGAGGCCCAGGGCGTCGCAGCAGGCGCGCGGGAACTTGTAGGGGCTGGCGGTCGAAAGCAGCACGCGAGCCTTGGCGCCCTCGGCGGGAGCGACCTTTTCAAAGACGTGATAGCTGCAAGCGGTGTGCGGGTCGATCACGTAGCCGTTGGCGTCCCAGCAACTCTTGATGGCAGCGCGGACCTCGTCCTCGCTGGCCCAGCCGCAGCCAAAGACGCTCTGAATCTTGGCCAGCAGCTCGGCGGGTACCTCGTAGCGACCGGTCTGTGCCAACTGCTCCATAAGGCCGGCAACGAGTTCGCAGTCGCCATCGGACAGGAAGTACAGCATGCGCTCCAGGTTAGAGCTGATGAGGATGTCCATCGACGGCGAGATGGTCGTGAAGAACGGGCGGTTACGGTCGTAAACGCCGGTGGTCAGGAAGTCGGCAAGCACGTTGTTCTTGTCGCTCGCGACGATGAGCTTGGCGACGGGCAGGCCCATGCGCTTGGCGTAGTAGCCGGCCAAGATATCGCCAAAGTTGCCGGTGGGCACACAGAACTCTACGGCGTCGCCAGCCTCGATAGCGCCGGCGCGCAGCAGCTGCGCATAGGCGGCAAAGTAGTAGACGACCTGCGGTACCAGACGGCCGACATTGATAGAGTTGGCGCTGGAAAGTACCGTGCCGGCGGCCTCCAGACGCTCGGCAAGCTCCTTATCGGCAAAGATGCGCTTGACGGCACTCTGGGCATCGTCGAAGTTGCCACGAATGCCGCAGACGGCGACGTTATCGCCCTCCTGCGTGGACATCTGCAGGTTCTGGACGCGGCTGACCTTGCCCTCGGGATAAAAGACGGTAATACCCGTGCCCGGGGCGTCGGCAAAGCCGGCGAGTGCTGCCTTGCCCGTGTCGCCCGACGTGGCGGTGACGATCATGATGCGCTCGGCACCGCCGTCCTTGGCGGAAGTGCGGGCCATCAAGCGGGGGAGCATCTGCAGGGCGACGTCCTTAAAGGCACTCGTGGGGCCGCCAAAGAGCTCCATCACATAGGTCTGAGGGGCGTCAG
This sequence comes from uncultured Collinsella sp., assembly GCA_902496775.1. Lineage (GTDB taxonomy): Bacteria > Actinomycetota > Coriobacteriia > Coriobacteriales > Coriobacteriaceae > Collinsella. Next base: position 23,756 of record CABVCF010000016.1, on the reverse strand, counting down.
CGCCCGGCGCAGCGTCGAGTTTGACGAGCGGCGTAACCTCTTCACTCGCGAACGTGCCGCGGTATGCCTCGTCGACACACGCCGAAATTTCTTCGGCCGTGTAATCATTCAGTAACATTCCCAACACATCTTGAGCGATTTCAAAGTACGATTTATCTGCAAGCGAGCTGATATCGACCTGCTGGGTGCCAAGCTCGTCCGAGACAAACAAACCCCCGTCGGGAGCGATGCCGGTACGGATTGCCACCTTACTTGAGCACGATAAAGTGCGTCCTCGTGTACTATGATAAGTTCCCATATAACACTGCTCCTCGGATGCCTTGGTCCCAATCGGTGAAACCATGGTATCAGAGCGCGCAAAATAGGTTCGCAGAGGCTTTTTAGAAAGGTAACCTCCAGCCCATGATTAAGATTGCCAAGTTTGGCGGCTCGTCGGTCGCCGATGCCGAACACTTCAAGAAGATCAAGGCCATCGTCGATGCCGACCCGGCTCGCCGCTTTGTGGTGGTTTCCGCCTGCGGTCGCCGTTTTAAGGGCGACACCAAGGTGACCGACCTGCTCTATCTGGTCAATGCGCACGTTAAGTACCACGTGTCGTGTGAGGAGCTGCTCGAGGACATTGGTCAGCGCTATTTTGATATCGCTGACGAGCTGGAACTCACCTATCCCATCCGTGAGGAGTTCGCGGCCTTTGCCGAGCGCGCCCGCTCGGGCGGTTACTCCACCGAGGAGCTCGTGAGCCGCGGCGAGTACTTCACCGCTCGCCTGATGGCCGAGTACCTGGACCTGCCGTTCCTGGACGCCGCGACGGTTGTGGCGTTCCATCACGACGGTACGCTCAGCATGAATCGCACCTCCGAGCTGGTGCAGGAGTACGGTCAGCAGGGCGGCTTTGTTATGCCCGGTTTCTACGGCGCGACGCGTGAGGGCCAGATCAAGCTGCTCGACCGTGGTGGCGGCGATATTTCCGGCTCAATCCTGGCCAAGTGCCTGGGCGCCGACCTGTACGAGAACTGGACCGACGTTTCGGGCTTCTATTCTGCCGATCCTCGCATTGTGCCCGAGGCTCAGCCCATTGCGCGCGTTACCTACGAGGAGCTGCGCGAGCTTTCGTACATGGGCGCAAGCGTCCTGCACGAGGAGGCCGTGTTCCCTGTGCGCGAGGCGGGTATTCCGCTGGTCATCAAGAACACCAATGCGCCGCAGGACCCCGGTACCATCATTAGCGAGACGGCTGACGAGGGCGAGGCAGAGCCCATCATTACCGGCGTGACCGGCAAGCGCGGTTAGCGAGACGGCTGATGAGGGCGAGGCGGAGCCCATCATTACCGGCGTGACCGGCAAGCGCGGCTTTGTCGCCATCAACGTCGCCCGCGACCGCACCAAGCCCCGTGTTGGCTTTATGCGCCGTGCGCTTTCGGTGTTCGAGCGTTATGACGTTTCCGTCGAGCACATGCCCACCGGTGTCGACCGCTTTGGCGCCGTGGTGCAGGAGCAGGACGTTCACGATTCGCTGTACTCGCTCGTGGGCGACATTCAGCAGGAGGTCGAGCCGCTCGAGATCGAGGTTGTCGAGGGCTTGGCGCTCATTGCGACCGTTGGCCGTAACCTGCGCGGTCGCGCGGGCATCTCGGGCCATCTGTTTGGCATGCTTGGCCAGGCCGGCGTGAGCGTGCGCATGATTTCGCAGAGCTGCGACGAGATTAACATCATCATCGGTGTGGAGGAGAAGGACTTTGATCTGGCGATTCAGACCATCTATCGTGCCTTCTCCGATGAGAACGGCATTGTGAAGGTCTCCGACCTGGAGGTCCCCGCACCGGTCGATCCCGCCCTGGCCGCGCTCCGCAAGTAGCTGCCGTCCCGGTGCATTTTTGGGACAAGTGCCAAAAATCTACGGCGGGGCGTTTCGTTTCGGTTTCGTTTCGACGGGGCGGGTTTCGTGCCCGCCCCGTTCTTGTATACACTGGCAACAATAATCAGCCTGCTCGGCGTGCGGGCAAAAGCCAAAACCTTTAAAGGGGGAAGCATGAAACAGTACACGGTTGCTATTTTGGGCGCGACGGGAGCCGTGGGCACCCAGATGCTCGAGTGCCTCAACGAGCAGGAGTTTCCGGTCGACAAGCTTAAGCTGCTGGCGAGCGCGCGTTCTGCGGGCAAGACCGTCGAGTTCCGCGGCGAGCAGATCGTGATTGAAGAGGCTTGCCCTGAGGCCTTTGAGGGCTGCGACATTGTGCTCGGAGCCGCTGGCGACGATATCGCGAAGGAACTGCTGCCCGAGGCCGTCAAGCGCGGCGCCGTCGTGGTCGACAACAGCCATGCCTTCCGCATGGATCCCGAGGTGCCGCTGGTTGTGCCCGAGATCAATGCCGACGACATCAAGTGGCATCACGGCCTTATCGCCAACCCCAACTGCGCGACCATTATCGGCCTGGTTCCCACGTGGCCGCTGCATCAGCTCGCTGGTGTGAAGCGCATGATCGTCTCGACGTACCAGGCGGCTTCGGGTGCCGGCGCTCCCGGCATGGCCGAACTCGAGGCTCAGCTGGCCGCCCTGGGCCGTGGCGAGGAGATTCCCGAGCCGCGCGCGTTTGCCGCCCAGCTGGCGAGCAACCTGATTCCGCAAATTGGCGGCGTCAAGGAAGAGGGCTTTACCTCCGAGGAGATGAAGCTGCAAAACGAGGGCCGCAAGATCATGCACCTGCCCGAGCTGCGCGTGAACTGCACCTGCGTGCGCGTGCCCGTGCTGCGTTCGCACTCCGAGAGCATTACGCTCGAGTTTGAGCGCGATATTACGGTGGAAGAGGCCCGTGCTGCGCTGGCTGCCGCTCCCGGCGTCAAGCTGGTTGACGATATGGCTGCCGAGGATGCACACGACCGCTTCCCCATGCCGATGGACACCTCCGACCAGGACCTGATTTGGGTCGGCCGCGTGCGCCGCGACATCTCGAACCCCGAGGCTGCGCGCGGCATCACCTTCTGGTGCTGCGGCGACCAAATCCGTAAGGGCGCGGCAACCAACGCCGTCCAGATCGCTAAGCTGCTCTGCGAGTAGTGTGACCTGTCCGGCGGGGGCCGGGCTTAGTTTTCAGAACGTCCTCGACCATGTGTGGCGCCTTGTCCTGCTCTTTCGGAGCCGCGGACAAGGCGCCACACTGGTCTGCGGAGTGTTCTGAAAACTAAGCCCGGCCCCCGCCTGCGGTGACGCTGTTACGAGCGGCCTGCGATGGGGCCGTTGTTGGTTGGGGCCGCTGGGCTGATGGGAGCACGTGGCTGTTGCGGGCCCTGGTCCCGGCGGCGGCCTCGGCGCTTCGCGCCTGCCGCCTTGGGGGACTGTGGAGCGCGGCCGGCAGCTGCGGCGCGTTCGCGCCTGCTGCCTTGGGTGACTTTGGGGTCGATTGGGGTTGTCTGCACAATTCGCGGTATTATGTTGCGGAGTTTTGAAAGGAGCCGCTGGTGGTCACGACGACGTTTGCTTCGCCTTTGGGCGAAATCTTGCTTGCCGCTGATGGCCGCGGTCTGACGGGGCTTTGGTTTGAGGGGCAGGAGCACTTTGGCTCCACGCTTCTCAAAGAAGATCCCGAACATGTTGAAGGCGCCGATGCAGTTTCTGGTGCTGGCGGCATGTCGTCGGTGAGTCCGGCAAATGGTGCGGCGTCTTCGGTGCTTGAGCGTTCCTGGGCTTGGCTGAATGCTTATTTTGCAGGGCAGGAACCTCGGTTTACGCCGCCGTTACATTTGATTGGCACGGCGTTTCAGCGTGAAGTTTGGTACGAGCTGCTTTCCATTCCGCGTGGCGAGGTCGCCACGTATGGCGAGATTGCCCAGCGTGTTGCGGCTCGACATCGTTTACCGGGAAACGAAGCACCCGTTGTGTCTCCCCGTGCCGTGGGGGCCGCGGTCGCGCGTAATCCCATTTCGATTATTGTGCCGTGCCATCGCGTGGTTGCCGCCGATGGTTCGCTCAACGGATATGCCGGCGGCCTCGACCGCAAGGAATGGCTGCTCCGGCTTGAGGGCGCGTACGAGGAATAACGCCAGGGCACTTTGCATGGCCAAGACGCCGTGAAAGAACGGGACACGCTTTCCGAATGGCGTTCCAAGCGGAAACCGTGTCCCGGAATACAGCCTCAGAGTGGGACGCCGTTTCCGGTTGAGACCACCTGCTTGGACATCTTTCTACGCTCGCTCTTGCAGGGCGTAGATCGACTTATCCATGTTGAACAGGTAAGCCACGACGCAGACAATAAAGAACATCGGCAGATTACTGAAACCGAAGACCTCGCAGCCAATGAGGATCGGCGCGAGCAGCGTATTGGTGGCGCTGCCAAAGACGGCTGCGTAGCCCAGCGCGGCGCAAAGCTCGATGGGCATGCCGAGAATCCCGGCGAGTACGACACCCAGGCTGGCTCCGATGGAAAACAACGGCGTCACCTCGCCACCCTGATATCCTGCGGCAAGCGTGGTAATGGTGAGTGCGAATTTGAGTGCCCAGTCCCAAGGCATGATGGCGACCTTGCCGTCACCGTCGAGCGCCGCCGATATCAGGTTGGTGCCAAGGCCGCAGTATCGCCCCTGCCACAGCACGAACGGAATCGCCGACAGCGCAAGGCCCATAACGGCAATGCGCATATAAGGGTTGGGGAGCAGCCGCGCCGCAAGGGTCTAGGCGTGGGCAAGGCACCAGGCAAAGGCGCCGCCTACCATGCCAAACGCGATGCCCAACACCGCAAGCCGTCCAAGACCGGGGAGGTCGAGCGCATACGAGGCGGTAACGGCGACCTCGAACTTCTCGAGCTCCAGGGCGCCGGAGGTCATATTTGCGGCAAGTGAGGCCGTAAGCGCGGGGAACAGCGCGCGGTATTCCATGCGTCCTGCGATCAGTACTTCGATAGCAAAGACCGTGGCGGCGAGTGGCGTTTGAAAGAGTCCGGCGAAGCCCGCAGCCATGCCGATAAGCAAAAACGTGTTGCCGGGGTCTCGGAATGGTAGACGCCGGCCGATCCAGTGTGAGACGGTTGCACCGATCTGCACGGCCACGCCCTCGCGTCCCGCACTGCCGCCAAAGAGGTGCGTCCCCCACGTGCTCAGCATAATGAGCGGCACCAAACGCGGGGAGATGGCGTCCTCGCGTCCGTGACCTACGTCGAATACTAAGCTCATGCCGCGGTCGGTGCCTTTGCCCCATGTGCGGTAGGCAAATACGATGGCCAAGCCCATGAGGGCGAGGAAGGGGAGGAGCAGGGTGATGTGCTCGTCGCGGAAGGCACCGATCACCAGGAGCACGCGACCAAAGAGGGCACAAATGGCGCCGACGATGATGCCAATAGGGATTCCGACAGCACCCATAAGCACGAGGCCGCTATAGGTGCTGACCAGGCGTTTGATTCTGCTCGAAGCGCTGCTTTCTGACATTTTGCTTTCCGACACTTGCTCTCTTGATAGAAAAAGAGCTGGAGTTGCGCATCGTTGAGAGGCTTTCCAGCTTTAGCAAAACTAACTTATAAGATGCGACGGGCCGCGTCAAGATTATTACCGGACGGCCTAGGAGGCGGCTGGTTGGCTGGCTTAAAACCTAGCGCGTGAAATGACGCCCCACGCTATTCAGCGCGCTTGATAGGATGACGAACCACAGTCTTAAGTTTCTCCGGTGCACATTTGCGTGGATCGGAGAGATAGATTTCGTGATGCAAACGGGTGTCTGAGAAGTCGGGGACATAGCCCTGCTCGGTCGCATATTCATGCATGGCGTCTACGGTTGCCGGCTCGTTGTCGTAGGGCCCGGTGTGCATGCATTGAACGCAGAGGCCCTCGTCAACTTTAAGCAGTTCGACGGCGGAAAAGTCCAGTTTCTTTTTGGCCGTGGCTTCCGCGACCGCCCAGTCAAAGTCATCTCGGGTGACGAAATCGGGCAGGCGGATGCACGAGATAAAGTTGAAATCGTCCTTGCGTACATAATCGATGTCGCCGCTCGGGGACTCTTGCCACCAGAAACCCTCGAGCGGCGGTACCACAAAGTCGAAATAGCCCTCGATACTCCTTGAGCCTTTCTTCGACATCTTGACGGTATAGGCGATGCCGTAAAGTAGCGGCAGGGCGTTTTGATACTCGCCACCTTCGATATTTGGGTTGCCCTTTCCGCGAACGGCAACGTAGCTCATAGGCGGGACAGTTACGATACTCGGCTTGCTTGCAGGTTTGTAGAGCTCCTTGCATTCCTTCTTAAAGTCGAACGCCATGTTGGCCGCCTTTCTGCGTATTGGCCTGCTTAGATGGCTGAATCATATCATAGAAACGAACAGCTGTTCGAATGATTTGGCTGACAGATTGAGATGCGTGCGTTGTGTTTGGCGGTCGGCCTGACCCCGTCGATGATTTCTCTGCCTCCCCGGCGCCTCATCTATAGCTGCCGTTTCCCCATATAAAACCTGCCAAAATAAACCTGTCCCTTTTTGGTCGGTGCGAAATGGGTAATACTAAAGAGTTATCCGACCAGATGGGAATTAATCGATGGCTTATATCGAATTCAAAGACGTCATCAAGGCATACGGCGAGGGCGACGCCCGCATTCACGCGCTCGACGGCGCGAGTTTTACGGTCGAGTGCGGTGAGCTCGCCATTATCCTGGGCGCCTCGGGTGCCGGCAAGACCACGGCGCTCAACATCCTGGGCGGCATGGATACGGTGACCTCCGGCACCGTGACGGTGGACGGGCGCGACGTGAGCTCCGCCAACGAGGCGCAGCTCGTGGAATATCGCCGCGCCGACGTCGGCTTTGTCTTCCAGTTCTACAATCTGGTCCCCAACCTGACGGCGCTCGAAAACGTTGAGCTCGCGGCGCAAATCTGCCCCGATTCGCTCGATGCCGAGCAAACGCTTCGCCAGGTTGGCCTGGGCGAGCGCCTTGCTAACTTTCCGGCGCAGCTTTCGGGTGGCGAGCAGCAGCGCGTGTCCATCGCCCGCGCACTGGCCAAGAATCCCAAGCTGCTTCTGTGCGACGAGCCCACGGGTGCACTCGACTACAAAACTGGCAAGCAGATCTTGCAGCTGCTACAAGACACGTGTCGCAAGCAGGGCATTACGGTCATTATCATCACCCACAACTCCGCGCTGGCGCCCATGGCCGATCGCCTGATCCGCTTTAAGAGCGGCCGCGTGGAGAGCGAGACGGTTCAGCAAAATCCCGTGCCTATCGAGACGATCGAGTGGTAGCGCCCATGGACCAGGACCGCCAAAACAGCCAGAACCACGATGCGCAGCACGTGAGTCGCGACCAGGAGTTTACGACCTACCGCACCGCCCAAAGCTCAAACGACATGGTGCCGACGGTGTTTCGCCGTGGCATCTATCGCACAATCCGAGGCAGTCTTAAGCGCTTCCTATCTATCGTGGTCATCACCGCGCTCGGCGTGAGCGTGATGTGCGGTCTTAAGGCGGGTTGCGAGGATCTGTGCGATTCGGTCGACGCCTACTTTGACCAGCAGAATGTCTATGACATTAACGTGCAGTCGACCTATGGCCTTACGCGCGACGATCTTGCTGCGATCCAAGAGGTCGACGGCGTCGAGACGGCCGAGGGCATCTATACCGAGACTGCCTATACCGCCGTGGGCACCACGCGCGAGCGCGTGGTCGTGCAGAGTCTCTCCAAGGAGAACATCGATCAGCCAGTGCTCGTGAACGGCGATTTGCCTGAGAGCGCCGATGAGGTCGCGGTGACTTCGAAGTTCCTGAAGGCTTCGGGTAAAAAGCTCGGCGATACGGTGAGTTTTGCCGCCAATGACGCGAGCTCGTCGAACCAAAGCGCCAAGGATCAGTTTGCCGCGGGCGATTACACCATTACGGCCGAGGTCCTCGATCCTACCGACGTGAGCTCTGACTCGACAGTCAACGCCTTTCGCGCTGCTTCGACTGCGGACTATAAGTTCTATGTGAGCGAGGACGCCGCGACATCTTCTTCCTACTCCGCGGTCCACGTGATCGTCGAGGGAGCCAAGAGCCTCAACTCCTATTCGGATGCCTACACGACAAAGATCAACGAGGTCAAAGGCAATATCGAGAAGATCCGCGAGGAGCGCGAGAAGGCGCGCGCTCAGGAGCTGACGGTCGACACGCCGGCCGGGAGCTGACGGTCGACACGCCGACAAGCTTGGATGCGGCCGAGCGCCAGGCGAATATGCTTTTTGGGATTGAACAGGAAAACATCGACCGTATGGCCCAGGGCAGCGAGGAACGCGCGCAGGCGCAGGCCGACCTGAACCAGCGCCGCGCCGCCGCCGACCAACAGTTTGCCGATGCCCGCGCCGAGCTTTCCGATCTGGGCGAATGCACCTGGTACATCCAGGACCGCGGTAACATCGCAAGCTACTCGAGCGTCGAGAGCGACAGCTCTTCGATCGAGGCCATCGCCACGGTTTTCCCATTCATCTTCTTTATCGTCGCCGTGCTCATCAGCCTTACCACCGCCACGCGCATGGTTGAGGAGGAACGCACGCTCATTGGCCTGTACAAGGCGCTCGGCTATTCACGCGGACGTATCCTGTCCAAATACGTGGACTATGCGCTGTGGGCCTGCCTGGTGGGTGGCGTGCTCGGCAACATCATCGGCTTTGTGGGGCTACCGCTGTTCCTGTTTACGGTGTTCGATGATATGTACTCACTGCCCCAGATGCTGCTTTCGTACGATATCGTGTCCTCGATTGTCTCGGTGGCGCTGTTTGCCGTGGGCGTGGTGGGCGCTACGATTATCGCCTGCCGCCACGAGATGGCCGAGACGCCGGCTTCGCTCATGCGTCCCAAGGCGCCGCGTGCCGGCTCACGCATTTTGCTTGAGCGCATCGGCTTTATTTGGCGCCGCATGGGCTTCCTGAACAAGGTGGCAGCACGTAACCTGTTCCGCTACAAAAAGCGCGCCTTTATGACCATCTTCGGTATCGCCGGCTGCACGGCGCTCGTGATCTGCGGTATGGGCATTCGCGACACGTCGGTGGCGCTTTCGCCCAAACAGTACGGGCATATCACGCGCTATGACTTGCTGGCGGTCGCCAATCCCGACGATTTTTCGCAGACGTGCGCGGCATTGGATGAGCGCAGCACGGCCAATGATTCCAACGTGACGGTGACCTCGACCCTGCCGATTATGACCGACAACGTCACCTTTACGTTTGGCGGCAAGAGCGAGACCGTGCAGCTCATCGTGATTCCCGATGACCGCGCGGGTGACTTGGGCGATTACGTGCGCTTGGAGGATGAGTCCAAAGAACCGCTGTCTTTGCGTGACGGAGACGTGTATCTGAGTAAAAGTTCACAGCTGGTGCTGGGGATTCAGCCGGGCGATACGGCTCACGTCCAGGATTCGTCGCTCAACGTCGCCAAGGTCAAGGTTAGCGACATTTCGCTCAACTATCTGGGCAACACGCTCTATATGACGCAGAGCACCTATGAGCGCGCGTTCGGCCGAAGCGCGCGTCTTAACGGCATCTTTGCGCTGCTTAAGGGCTCATCTTCTGACCAGATTGCGTTTAGCAAGAAGCTTAAGAGCGACGGTTGGCTCACCATCTCGAGCACGGCCGAGCATTGGGAAAACTATGAGGCGAACTTCACTATCATCAATTCCGTCGTGGTGCTCGTGACCTTTATGGCGGCGTGCCTGTCGTTTGTGGTGGTGTTTACGCTGTCTAATACGAATATTTCGGAGCGCGAACGCGAGCTGGCGACCATCAAGGTGCTTGGTTTCCGTCGCGGCGAGGTACACCACTACGTCAACAAGGAGACGTTGATTTTGACGGCGATTGGTGCCGCGCTGGGCGTTCCACTGGGTGGTGCGTTGGCCGAGAGCTTTACGTACATCCTGCAGATGCCGTCGCTGTACTTTGACGTTGAAGTCGAGCCGCTGAGCTATGTGCTTGCCGTGGTGCTGTCCTTCGGCTTTACGTTTATCGTCAACCTCGCCACCAACCGAACTCTCAATAAGATCGACATGGTCGGCGCCCTCAAGAGCGCCGAGTAGCCTGCCAAAAAGGGACAGGTTTATTTTGGCAGGTTTTATCTGGGCAAACGCCGGACAACCATTAGGTGGCCCGGCGTTTGCCCCGTTTTGCTGGGGATGTTTGTCGTTCGGTGCTCTTACTGGCCAATCCAGTGTTGCGCATAGCTCTTAATGTCCTCGGTAAAACCGTCAAGGTCGTCAAGGGTGATCACGCTGTCGATAAGCAAATTGGCTATCTCGCGGTGCATTGTGCTGCGGCGAATGTTGTTTGCAATTACGCCTGAGGACAGCTTGTCTCTATTGAGGCTCTCTTCTAGTGCCCAAAATCTACTGGACGCTTCGCTGCCGCCATTCAGTATCTCAACGTACTGGCCGATGAGCTTTTCCATATAACGTTCTTGCCATTGAGGAAGCATTTTCTTAAACAGCTTCCAGTCGCTTTCGGCTACGTCGCGCATATGTCCTCCGCTCGTCAAATGGGCTTTTCATTTGCCTTTCATTCTATTTGCTTTTCGCTCGCAGGCGTGGATGAGAGGCGCTCTTTAGCCTTCGAGATTGGGCTTGAATGGGTTGTATGCCACAAAACGGGCCTATCTACTACGTTTAATTGGATACCCTCAACCATGCCGGGAAAACGAAAAATAAAACCGCAGGTAGAAGGCCTGTCGATTTTCGAAAAGGCGGTCATGGTTGGCCCCTTCGGGCTAAACGTAGTAAATAGGCCCTTTTCTTGGCGTGCGGTCAGCTCAATGCTTATCTCCGTGCCGGAACTGACCCAATTGCTTGTTAGTTGCGATGATATACGGACTGTTTGGTGCTTTGGAGCCTCAAAACAGTCCCTATTCCACCACAGCTTGGAAGGGGCGGCCGGTACCGGATGAGTGGTGCTGGTGGGTTAGGGCGGTTTAGGCCTGTTTGCGGTGCTTCCATTGCTTGCGGCACCAGCGCATGAGCGCCTTGATGACGGGAATCGTGATGAGGATGGCCCATGCGGGATGGGGCTGCCCCAGGCAAAGCCACATATAGAGAAACCATGCAATGGCGGCTGCTGGATAGACGCATTCAATGAGCTTTGACAAATGGCGTTGGTCGATAAAGTCGCCAAGCGCGTAGTAGATGGGAATCAAAAAGACGAGGAAGAGCCCCATGGACCACGCGCCGTAGATAATGCCGAGCACTAGATAGGCGAGGGCGACAAGCGCGGGGAAGGGGAATTTGTTCCATGTACGTCCGACCTTGGTGTGGAAATGCTTGCCATGATGGTCGAGCTTGTCGTGTGCTTCCTTCCAGCTGGAAAACGTCTCGCCGTCGATGGTGACGGTGCCGTCGTCATTGGTATGCACACTATGTCCATCGTCCTCAAGCGTATCGATATGCAATCCGCCCGGCCCCACATGGACCTCTTCACCCTTGCGCTCGTTGATCACATGGATGCCGCTCCAGCCAACATGGACTTCTTCGCCCTTATTGGGATCAATGACGTGGATACCGCGCGCGAGGGAAACATCGACAAGTGGCTTATCGCTGCGATCGGCGTTCTCGGCAGAATCCTCGGCCTCGCCAGCCACATCCGCCGTCTCGGTGCTGGCGCTACCGTCCTCCAGATCGTCGGCATTGTTGGCCGCCTCTCCATACAACAGCTCATCCAGCGACACGCCATACAGCGCGGCGAGCGCAATAAGGTTATCGGTATCGGGCGAGGATTCGCTGCGCTCCCATTTACTGACAGCCTGGCGGCTTACACCCAGCTGGGCGGCAAGCGCCTCCTGAGAAAGCCCGGCAGCCTTGCGGCGATCAACGAGCCGCTGCGCCATCGCAAGATCCATGGTGGTTCCTTTCGTTTGATGGTCGAATTGAATGAGCCGAGTATGCCGAGAACAACCGGTAGCGACCACCATTTCTAGTTAGAATCTGCCCCAACCCTACCGCAACTACCGGTAGCAACCCCTAACGACCAGCCATTTCAGGACAAATGTCAGTGCAAGTAGCAGCCAAGAGCCCCACTCAGTAAGTTGCGGTGGAATAGTTCCTAGATTCAGCTATTTGCAGGCTAAGCAGGAACTATTCCACCGCAACTTAATTTCAGACCAGGCACCCGTAGCAAGAAGACGAATAGCCTCGGCGAGTATGTAAACGCAGGGCCCTCCGGCCCCGTCCGACGATTTCGATTGGCGACCTTTGGGGCCCGATGGGAGCGATTTCGGCCGAGGCTATTCGTCGCCGAAGCTGATGCCCAACGCCTTGGCCTCGCGTACCAGATCGCTCTGGGGGTCGACATACTTGAGCTTGCCGGCGACCTCCTCGAGCGGCATGTGGCACATCTTGCCGTCGCGCAGGGCAATCATGTAGCCAAACTCGCCGCGCAGACAGCCAAGCGCGGCCTCGACGCCACACTGGGTCGCAAAGATGCGGTCCTGAGCGTCGGGCTGGCCACCGCGCTGCGTGTGACCGGGGATGGCGACGCGGGTCTCGCGACCGGTCTTGGCCTCGATCTCCTTGGCAATGTCGTACACGATTGACGGGCTCGTGCGCTCGGCGAGCTTCTTCTTGTACTCCTTCTTGGACAGCGCCGCGTCCTCCTTGGAGATGGCGCCCTCGGCGACGGCCACGATGGTAAAGCGGCTGCCGGTTTCCATGCGATGCTCGATGGTCTTGATGACGTTATCCATGTCGTAAGGGATCTCTGGAATCAGGATGACGTCCGCGCCGCCCGCGACGCCGGCGTACAGCGGAATCCAGCCGACCTTGTGGCCCATGATCTCGATAACAAACACGCGGCCGTGACTCGAGGCGGTAGTGTGGATGTCGTCGATGCACTTGGTGGCGACGTCGATGGCGCTCGTAAAGCCAAACGTCAGCTCGGTGCCCCATGTGTCGTTATCGATGGTCTTGGGCAGGGCGATAACGTTTAGGCCCTCTTCGCGCAGGCGGTTGGCGGTCTTGGTGGAGCCGTTACCGCCCAGCATAAACAGGCAGTCGAGCTGCAGCTTATGATAGGTGTGGACCATCGCCGGCACCTTCTCGACGCCGTCAGCCTCGGGAATGTCCAGACGCTTGAACGGTGTGCGGCTCGTGCCCAGGATGGTGCCGCCGCGGGTGAGGATGCCGCTAAAATCGGCGGGCGTCATGACACGGAATCTGCTGTAGATAAGGCCCTGGTAGCCGTCCTCAAAACCATAGATCTCGATAGGTTCTTCGCTATTGGTCATAAGCGTTTTGACGATGCCGCGCATGGTGGCGTTGAGCGCCTGGCAGTCGCCGCCACTGGTAAGAAGACCGATCCTAAGCATGATGAATCCTTCCGGGCAAGTTATAACATGCGCATAAGTTTACCCCCGCACACTGTTGATACGGGGGTAAAACGTGTTAGCTCAAGCGTATGGAAATGTAAGCAACGTCAGGGAACGTAAGGTCGACGGGCCTGGCTCCTTACAGTGCGAAGGCGTCGACGTCGCCCCAGTGGCGGCGCAGCGTGATGGCGGCAGCGGGCTCGGTATTGTCAAAGACGACCGACCACTGCGTGTTGCTGGTGATGTCTTCCGGATTGGGCTTTTGCGCCGCAGCGCGTAGGGCCTTCCAAGCGACTGCCTCGTCTTGGGCGCCGACATGGGCGTCAAGGACATCGGCGATTGCGACGGCGCGCTCTTTACCATGGCCCAGCTCGCCATTCCTTTGGTTGGGCAGCACTTCGTCGCCATAGCAGGCGTAGAAGTTCGTGACCTGGCGAACAGGGGTCGCTTTGAAAGCGCGGTCCGGATCGCGCGGGTCCCACTCTACTACGCGCGCGTCACCGGCGGCGTCGTTGATAAAGAAGTGGTAATCGCGTCCTGCCATGGCGTGCATGTCGTAGGCGGAAAGCAGGTCGACAGCTTCTTGCGTGGTGGCGGCACGGTCGAGCACCAGGCGGATGGCGAGCGAAGTGTTGATGACGTGGCGCTGCGTGTCCTGGTCACAGGGCTTGGAGTCCAGGGTGAGTACGGCAATGGACACGCTGCATTCGTTAACACCGTCGAGCTGGGCAAACGGGCCCATGAGTGCGGCGGCGCGTCCGGCGACGGAGTCAAGCGGAGTGTTATCGCCCAGGTTGTTAAGGGCGGCAAACCCGATGGAGGCATAGCCGCCGCGTGGGTGATTGCGCACCAGCAGCGCCGAGGTGTCGTCCTTAAAGTCGTAATTGCGACCGGTGCGCACGCGGCCTTCGGCATCTACGGCGACAAAAGCGCTGCAGGCAAACTGGGGCGCCTGGACATGTACCGGCACACCGGGCAGCACCTGCGCCACCACGGCATCGATGTAGGCCTGGTCGTCGCGCACGCCAGCGGCGATGATGCGATCAAGATCGTAGTCGTAGGCGATGTCGATTGCGTACAGGTCATAGCCATCCGCGTAGCCGGTCAAGCGTTTGAGCGACGCGGCGGACTTGATTTGCTTGTGATAAACGATACCGGTGGCAGCGGCAAGGCCGACGGCGACTCCCGCGACACCGCAGGCGATGGCAATGTTACGTGGCTTCATGACGGCTCCTCTCGTCCTGTTAGCGTAATTGTCGCAAAAGGTGCACGGGCATGATGGCTCAACTTGGTGAGCGGTGCGGGATTAAACACGGAATGAAGAGTGCAGCGCTGGCGCGGCGGGGTATGCTGGAGGGGACCATCAACCCAGCGAAAGGGGAGAGCATGACGGATCAGGAAACGCCCGAGCGCGCGCACGTGACGGCCGACGATATCGAGGCCGCCAACGACCTTATCGACTTTATCGAGGCATGCCCCAGCATGTTCCATACGGCGGCGACCATTATGGCCGAGCTCGACGAGGCGGGCTTTACCTACCTGCCCGAGAACGCGGCATGGGACATCGAGCCGGGCGGGCGTTATTACACGCAGCGCAACACCTCGAGCGTCGTTGCCTTTAAGGTGGGCGAGGACCTGGCTGCTACGTGGGGCGAGGATGGCGTTGCCGGCGACTATCATTTTCAGCTCACGGCGTCGCACAGCGATTCGCCGACGTTTAAGGTCAAGGCTGTGCCCGAGCTCGACGGCGCAGGCGAGACGCTGCGTCTGAACACCGAGGCCTACGGCGGCATGATCGACTACACTTGGTTCGATCGTCCACTGGCGCTCGCGGGCCGCGTGCTGGTGCGCGAGGGCGACCGTATTGAGAGCCGCCTGCTTGCCACCGAGCGCGAGGTTGCCATTATTCCGAGCCTTGCCATCCATATGAACCGTGGCGTTAACGAGAGCTTTGCTCCCAACCGAGCCGTTGACCTGTGCCCGCTCATCAGCGCCGGTGAACTCAAGCAGGGAGATTTTGACGCTCTGATTGCCGATGAGCTGGACGTTGAGCCCGAGCAAATTTTGGGCCGCGATCTGTTCCTGGTCAATCGTCAGGATGCGCGCATTTGGGGCTGGGCCGACGAGTTTATCTCGACGCCCAAGCTCGATGACCTGGCCTGCGCCTACACCTCGCTGCAGGCATTTTTGGGTGCCGAGAACGCGCGCGATATCTCGGTCTTCTGCTGCTTTGATAACGAGGAGGTTGGCTCCGAGACCAAGCAGGGAGCCATGTCGACGTTCTTGGCCGATGCGCTGCGCCGCATTAACGGATCGCTGGGCTTCGATGACGAGTCGTACCATCGCGCACTTGCCGCCTCGATGCTCGTGAGCTGCGATAATGCGCATGCCGTGCATCCCAACCACGCCGAGAAGTGCGATGCCCGCAACCAGGTCGTGCTCAACGGCGGCATCGTTATCAAGGAAGCCGCCAACCAGCACTACTGCACCGATGCCTTTAGCCGCGCGGTGTTCCAGGCTATTTGCGATGACGCCGACGTGCCCACGCAGGCCTTCGCCAACAAGAGTGATATGGCCGGCGGCTCCACCCTGGGCAACCTGTCGAACATGCAGGCGAGCATGCACGCCGTTGCCATGCACTCGAGCTACGAGACCGGCGGCGTACGCGACGTGATGTACGCCATCCGCGCCCTCACCGCCTTCTACGAGCGCAACCTAACCATCAACGGCGCCGAAAGTGTGGAACTCTAAATGCGAGCCGAAGAAATGAAGGCCGAGCGTGGGGCTCAGCTTATTGATCGGGGTTTACAGTTGTTCGTCGACGCTTGCCATGAGTCAGGGGTCGACGTGTCCAAGGCGCGACCAACGAGTGCTGAAGAACTCAAGCGTAACGCCTATTCGGACCGCTATGACGAGGAGGCGGACTGGCTCTAATAAGCGAAGTGTCGAAAACGCTAGATGTATGTTTGATATCACTTTGGCGAGAGTGTCGCAGACAGAACTACCGGTATGGCGCAAGCCAACCTGACCCCATTGCACCAAACCTACCAAAAAGGGACAGGTTCATTTTGGCAGGTTTTATCTGGGCAAATGCCGCAATGCCAACAGCTGGACAGAATTGTTAAGACGCCGCAGGTTGGGCAAACGTCAGCGAGCGATGTCCAGAGCGAACAAGTTGGCATGAAAAAGGCAAGGCATAGACCTTCTGGTCATGCCTTGCCTTTTGAATGGCAAATTGTCGCTCTGGGCGGCGCACAGCGTCGACCGGTCCGCCGTTCGTTAGAACGGCGGAACCCTAGTGCTCGATCCAGCAGCGCAGGGTCTCGCCTGCCTGCAGGTGACGCAGATTCTCCGCGGCAATGTCGACCACATTGTTGAGCGTGGCTGCCAGGTGGAACCAGCCGGAGACGTGCGGCGTGATGAGCATGTTGGGTGCATCCCACAGTGGGCTTGTCTCAGGCAGCGGCTCGGGGTCGGTGACGTCGACCGCGGCGCCGGCGAGATGTCCCGACTCCAGGGCGGCAACCAGATCGTCGGCAACCACAAGGTCGCCGCGGCCGCCGTTGGCAAAGAAGGCGCCCGGTTTCATCGCGGCGAAGAACTCGGCGTTTGCCAGGCCGCGGGTCTCGGGTGTGCTCGGCATAAAGGATGCGACGACGTCTGCTTCCGCCAAGCGCTCAGACAGGGCATCCATGCCGTCCATGTCCTCAAACACAATGGGGTAGACGAGCGGATGGCGCTTGATGCCGCGGACGTGCGCACCCATGCCACGGCAGAGCGTGGCAAAGTGGCCGCCGATATCGCCCGCGCCCAGCACCAGCACGTTGGCGTTTTTGAGCGAGGTAACCGGCCCCAAATCCTTCCAGCGATGCTCACGCTGCAGATCGTGATAGCCGGGCAGACGCTTCATCATAGACAGCACCATGGCAAACATGTGCTCGCTCACAGCCTGGCCGTAGGCGCCCACCGAGCAGGAAAGCTTAGCGTCGGCTGGCACGGTGCCGGCGGCAAGGTAGTCGTCATAGCCGGCGGTCTGCAATTGCAACAGCTGGAGATGCTCGCATGCCGTGAGCATGCCAGGGTCGATGTTGCCCAGGATCACGTCGGCATCGGCGACCTGCTCGCGCGTGGCGGCGTCGGGGCTCGTGTAGATAAAGTCCTCGCCCGGAGCGCTCGACTCAAGAATTGCGCGATGGCGGTCGTTGACGGGCAACAAAACCAGGATGTTCACAAGCAGTCCTCTCCGCTCGACCTGCCAAAAAGGGACAGGTTTATTTTGGCAGGTTTTATCAGGCAAAACGTTCAAATAAAAACGCCGGATGCAAGACGAGCGTACCCGTCAGCATCCGGCGCATCCGCAGCTACCAGCTGAGCAGCTCGTAACCGTCCTCGGTCACCACGAGCTGTACCTCGCACTGGGCCGAATCGCTGCCGTCCTTGGTGCGCACGCACCAGCCATCGCCCTTGCTGATCTTGATGTCGGGCGCTCCGGCGTTGACCATGGGCTCGATGGTAAAGACCATACCCGGGGCCATGATGGTGTCCACATCGGGTGCCTCGGTGGTAAAGCCCACAAACGGGTCCTCGTGGAACTCCTTACCGATGCCGTGTCCGCCGTACTCGCGCACCACGCTAAAGCCGGCGTCCTCGACCGTCTTTTGCACGGCCTCGGCCATAACGGACAGCGGCAGCCATGGCTTGACGGCTGCCAAGCCCGCCTCCACGCTGGCGCGGGTGACGTCGACCAGGCGCTGGCGCTCGGCAGAGACCTCGCCGATGCAGAACATGCGGCTCGAGTCGCTAAAGTAGCCGTCCAAGATCGTGGAGCAGTCCACGTTGATGATGTCGCCCTCGTGCAGCACGTCTGTATCGCAGGGAATGCCGTGGCAGACCACATCATTGATCGAGGTGCACACGCTTTTGGGGTAGCCCTCGTAGTTGAGGTCGGCCGGCGTACCACCGTGCTCGACGGTGTAGTCGTAGATCATCTGGTCGATCTGGTTGGTGGTCATGCCCGCGGCGATGTGCTCGCCTACGTAGTCAAGCGCGCCCACGTTGATGGCGGCAGAGCGCTTGATGCCCTCGATGTCGGCGGGCGTCTTGTAGAGCGTGCGGGGCAGGACCTCCCAGCCCTCTTCCCACAGGCGCTCAAGGCGCTCATCAAAGGCGCTATGGCATTTCTTATATTTTTTGCCGCTGCCGCACCAGCAGGCGTCGTTGCGGCCAGGCACGGGTCCTTTGCCATACATGGCTAACTTCCTTTCATCCGCAGCTAGTATAGCCCACTCACGCGTCCATAAAAGTTGCGGTGATATAGTTCCGATTTAAGCGGTTTAACAGCATAAATAGGAACTATATCACCGCAACTGATGGAGCGGGGTGGTGGGCACTAGCTGCTGCGTGGTTTTGTTAGTAGCTCACCTGGCAGGGAATGCCGAGGGCACGCACGCGTGCAGCGATCGTGTCGAGCACCTCGGGTGCTGCCTTGGCAAGGCCGGCGACCGGTGTCTCGCGCGCTACCGTGTAGATGGTTGCTTCTTGTGGGCGAATGCGCTCAAGCGCCGCGAGCCAGGGGGCAACGTACTCCTCGCCGGTGTTGTCGATGAGCTTGCCCTGATACTCGCCGGTCAAAAAGATCGTCTGGATAATAACGTGACCGTCAAAGCTTGCGAACGTCTTGATCTGGTGCTCGACGTCGTAGGGGCCAACAGGCTGGTCGAGCAGCTGGATAAACGCCGGGTCGACGGTATCGAGCTTAAGAATGTTGTCGTCGACCATCATGAGCGCGTCGTGCACCTCGGGACGGTCGGCGCGCGTGCCGTTGGAAAGCACGGCGATCTTGGAGTTTGGGGCAAGCTCGTCGCGCAGCGCGACGGCGCCGGCGATGGCCTGCGGAAACTCCGGTGCGGCGGTGGGCTCGCCGTTGCCTGCGAAGGTGATCACATCGGGGAGCTCGCCCTCGGCTGCCATTTCGCGCAGCTTTGCCTCGAGCGCGCCGAGTACCACGGCGGCTGTGTTGTACGGCTCATGGCAGGGACGCTCGGCGTTGAGGCCGTTTTCGCAGTAAATGCAGTCGAACGTGCAGATTTTGCCGCTGGCCGGCATCATGTTGACGCCGAGCGAGAGACCAAGGCGACGGCTGCGAACGGGCCCAAAGATGGGGCTGGCATTCAAAAACGTAGACATAGGCATGTGCTCCTCAAGACAATTGTGCCTAAGCATAGCATCGGCTCCAAAGCAAGGTGCGGGCTCTTGCTTTACAAGTTTCGTTTTTTCACGTCGCTCATTATGCCGTGCCATGAAAAGCCTCGGGTCGGGTACAGTTAATCTGTTAACAAGGCGTAAGGCAATGCGGGTCCATCCAACCGCACCGACGTGCAACTGGATGAGCGTTGATGATGGGGGCACAACATGGATTTTACGGTCGAGAATGCGGGCACCACGATTGCCTGTCGCGAATATGCCGGCCCGGATGTGTCGCCTGATGCTCCTGCTTTGGTGTGCGTGCACGGCGCTTGTGTCGACGGCACATTTTTCGACGGCATCGCTTGCGAGCTCAGCCACAACTACCGCGTAATTGCCTACGACCGCCGCGGCTGCGGTAGCAGCAGCGATGCGGCAGACGGCAGCTATGATCTTGCCGCTCAGGCCGCCGACCTGCAAGCCGTGATCGAACACGTTGGCGCTCCGGCAAATGTGCTTGCGCATAGCGCCGGTACGTTGGTGGCGCTGGAGCTTCTTCGCACCGAACCCCATCTCGTCGCCCGTGCGATTCTGCATGAGCCGGCTGTGTCGGCCGAAGGCGTCGGTATGGGCGCAGCTCCGGTTTTGCTCGATATGATTGCGGCTGGAAAGGTTTCAAGGGCGCTCCGGCTTTTCTTGGGAGCCCTCGGCGACTTGGACCCCGAGGCTCCTGGGACGACCGAAGCGGAAGTCAAACATGCCCTGCGCAATGGTCGTTGCTTTATGGCCAATGAATACGGAACAAATATGACATATGCTCCCGACTGGGAGCGCGCCCGCGCGTCAAAGGCGGTGTCGGCCGTGTTTTTGGGCGAGCTTTCGGTTGGTACACCCCGCGAGGCTGGTACGCGAGCGGCTGCCGAATATCTCGATTGCCCCCTTGTGACGATCCCGGGCGCGCATAACGGTTTGCGCGATCGCCCCGTTACGGCGGCAAACGCCGTTCGCGATGTCTTGGAGCGTTAGAACGCTCGATGACCTGCGGGGAGGGGGACTGTTAGCGTTTCGTCATTGTTAACGAATGCGCCCATAACCGCGCGCCCGCGGCTCCATTACCACCGTTTGCCAGGTCATAAAAATGTAACAGCATTCACGTGCTTACCTGCATCGGCAAGGTGTTACCCTTGTAGCATTTGGAACCCACCGCTACCATGCGAAACTATCGAAAGGGCCCCATATGCTCAATAATCACGAGGTCAATCTAACCGACGAGGAGGCTGCCGCTGAGGTCGCCCGCGTCGCGAAGACCTACCCCGTGGTACGTTTGCTGTCGGCCGATCAGATTAAGAGCGAGCCTAACTGCCTGCTCGCCGGCGATCGCTGCCCTTGTCTGCGTCAGTCGAGTCTTGAGGCTTTGGCAGACTCCGATGAGGTGTCGGAGCAACTGCTCAACGATGGTGTTGAGTACCGCGCTCGCCTACGCCCTCTAAAGGTCGAGGGCGAGCCTCACGTCCTGCTGATGGTGCGTCCGATTGATGAGCAAGAGGCCGCGGAAGAGGACCTTGTCTACACCGACGTGCTGACGAGTGTTCGCAATCGCCGATATTACGAAGAAAAGCTCCGTAGCGCCCGCATGAAGGCCGGCGTGGCGGTGATCGACCTTGATGATTTTAAGGTCTTCAACGATACGTGTGGCCATCATGCCGGCGACCTTGCACTTGGTGCTGTGGCGACGGCCATACGCAGCGGAATTCGTTCGACTGACGAGCTTGTGCGCTATGGCTGCGACAAGTTTGTGGCCGTCATGCCTAATATTTCCTCCGACGACTTCGCTCGTCGCCTGCGTCAGGTATCCGATGCCGTTCGTGCCACGATTATTCCGGGCCATGAGTACGTGAGCCTGACGGCATGTGTTGGTGGCGTTCGTATTCATGGCGAGACGGTCGATGAGGGCGTTGGCCGCGCTGTCCAGTTATTGAGCCGCGCTAAGGCAAAAGCCGGTACGGTCGTGACCGATGCCGATTCCATCGAAGCCTTCCAAAGCGAAAAGCCTTTGGTGCTTATTGTCGATGACTCCGAGATGAACCGAGCCATTCTCAATGAGATGCTCAAGGACGAGTATTGCATCCTCGAGGCCGACAACGGTCGTACGGCGCTCGACATGGTCGACCGCTATGGCGATGAGTTGTCGCTCGTGCTGCTGGATATTGTCATGCCGGGCATAAGCGGCTTTGAGGTGCTGGCCGATCTGTCGCGCCGATCGGGTATCGACAATCTGCCTTTCATCATGATTTCGAGCGAAGATTCCGATGATATGGTTCTGCGCGCGTACGAGCTGGGCGCCTCGGACTATATCAACCGCCCGTTTGACTCCCGTGTCGTGCGCCGCCGTGTAAGCAACACCATCCGCCTATACGCCAAACAACGCCGCCTGACGAGCTTGCTGTCTCAGCAGTACAACGAGCGCGTCAAGAACAGTCGCATGCTCATCGACATCATGGTCGGCGTCATGGAACTTCGCAATGGCGAGAGCGGCAGGCACGTTACGAATATCGAAAAGCTGACCGAGCTGCTGCTTGACTGTCTGGTCCAGCGTAGCGGCACCATCTCCCTCGACAACGAGGAACGCTCCACGATTGCCCTGGCTTCGGCACTGCACGATATCGGCAAGATGGCGATTGACGATGCGATTCTCAACAAACCCGGACGCCTTACGCCCGAGGAGTTCGAGATTATGAAGACGCATACCACGATCGGCGCCGACATGTTGCTTGAGCTGGGTCGCCATCACGTCGGCAATGCGCTTATGGAATATGCGTACCAGATTGCGCGTTGGCACCACGAGCGCTGGGACGGCAAGGGTTATCCCGATGGCCTTAAGGGCAACCAGATTCCCATCGCCGCACAGGTGGTTTCGGTGGCTGACGTGTACGATGCGCTGACGAGCGTGCGCGTGTACAAGGACGCTATCCCGCACAAGGAGGCGATCCAGATGATCCTGGACGGTAAGTGCGGCACCTTTAACCCGCTGTTGCTCGACTGTCTGCTCGAGGTGCAAGACCGTATTGCCGAGACGTTGGCACGCCCCGCCGACGTTGTCGCGTTTCCCACGATTTAGTTTGACCAAAGGAGTTTTAATCCATGATTTCCATGCGTGAGGCGTATGAGAAGATCGGCGCCAATTATGACGACGCGTGCGCTCGGCTGATGGGCGGGGAAATGCTTGCCCGCTTTGCCCTCAAGTTTTTGGATGACGAGAGCATGGACAAGCTGGAGGCCGCTATGGCGGCGGGAGACGCCGAAGGTGCGTTTATGGCAGCGCACACGCTCAAGGGCGTGAGCCAGAACCTGGGATTCGATAATCTGTACGAGCCGGCGGTTGTGGTGACCGAAGCACTGCGCGGCGCCGATGCCGTTGACGGCGCTCGCGAGGGAATGCATGCGTTGCAGCGACAATATGCGGCCACGTTGTCGGCCCTGCGCGAGGCGGCTGAATAAGAGCTTGCGAGCTTTGATGACTATGAGAGTGGATAATCTCCCGTTTTAGGCCCGGTGGCGGCCTCAAAGTGGGAGATTATCCACTCTCGTTCGATACGTGTCCAATAATCCACTCTCACCCTTTCTGATTAGTGAATGGCCTATGCGCACTGGCGGGGCTTTCCGCATGCAATCCATATCGTTGTTCGATAAACTATTCGAATAACGATAGAGTCGATGAGGGTGAGTGTATGTCCAACAGCGTTCAGCGTATGGCCAAGGCGGGCGAAAATATCAAGAAGCTTGGTTTTTGCATGGCAGCCGTTTTTGCAGGGATGCTCGTCGCTTTTGCCGCGTTGGTTGTTTACGTGATCTGGTATGCGATTGCAAACGTTGCTTCTGTCGATTCTTTCGGTGTTGTGACGCTTCTCAATGGCGGGTGCATTGTTATCCCAAGCGGACTGTGCCTGGCACTCGTTGTGGGTATTTCGCTTGTCGTTTTGTGTGGGATCAGCCGTAACATCTCGCGAGGCGCCTCGCCTTTTACCAAGACGCATGTGTGGCTTATCCGTGTTCTTGCCCTTGCTCTTGCTGTTAACGCCGCGGTTTCGTTTGTTGGTGCCTACGGATCGGTCAATCTCACCATTGGCGGACTGAAGCTTTACGTCGTTCCTCATTCCTTCGTTATTGAGATTTGCCAAGGCGTTGCCCTTGATGCGGGGTCGCTTATCGGCGCAGTTGTCTGTTTGTTTATCTCGGCGATCTGGAGTTATGCCTCGCTGCTCCAAGAGCAGTCTGACGAGCTTGTGTAGGAGGAA